>NZ_CAJPHP010000016.1:0-175749 GCF_905339975.1 Burkholderia sp. BCC1999
TGTCGCGCTCGCGGTCGAGCGCGTCTGAGCAGGGTCTGACGACACGGTTCGCTGCGGGGCGCTGGCTGGCGTCGCAGGCGAACCGGGCAGGTTTCGCGCATGACAAGCAGCCAATAACAAGCGCGGGGTTCCGGTGCGTGCCGCGCCCGCGACGCGGGCGGTTGCGCATCGAAGCGGTGGGGCGGCAGCAGGTACGATGCCGCCGCCCCGCATTCATCGATTACTTTTTTGTCGGTAATTTATAGGATGACTAAGCGAATTGCAGTTGTGACAGGTGGAATGGGCGGTCTTGGCGAAGCGGTCAGCATCAGGTTGAACGACGCGGGCCACCGGGTAGTCGTCACGTATTCGCCGAACAACGCCGGCGCGGACCGCTGGCTGACCGAGATGCATGCGGCCGGCCGCGAGTTCCATGCGTACCCGGTGGACGTGGCCGATCACGATTCGTGCCAGCAATGCATCGAGAAGATCGTGCGGGACGTCGGCCCGGTCGACATTCTCGTGAACAACGCGGGCATCACGCGCGACATGACGCTGCGCAAGCTCGACAAGGTCAACTGGGATGCGGTGATCCGCACGAACCTCGACTCCGTGTTCAATATGACGAAGCCCGTCTGCGAAAGCATGGTCGAGCGCGGCTGGGGTCGCATCGTCAACATCTCGTCGGTGAACGGCTCGAAGGGTTCGGTCGGCCAGACCAACTATGCAGCCGCGAAGGCGGGCATGCACGGCTTCACGAAATCGCTCGCGCTCGAGATCGCGCGCAAGGGCGTGACGGTGAACACGGTGTCGCCGGGCTACCTCGCGACGAAGATGGTGACGGCGATCCCGCAGGACATCCTCGACTCGAAGATCCTCCCGCAGATTCCGGCGGGCCGGCTCGGCAAGCCCGAGGAAGTCGCGGCGCTGGTCGCTTACCTGTGCTCGGAGGAGGCCGGCTTCGTGACGGGCTCCAACATCGCGATCAACGGCGGCCAGCACATGCACTGACGCGCGGCGGCCCGCACGGCGTTCGCGCACGTGTCGGGCCGCGTTCCGCACTATCCAGTGCCAGGGCGGCGGCAGGCGCGCCGCTTCGGCCTCGCATACCGGAGAACGCATGGGCGACACCTGGATGGGACTCGCGATCGGCGGCACGGCACTGGCCGTCGCGTTGACGATGGCGGTCTCGCTCTACTGGCTCGAGCGGCGCCGCGCGCGGCTGCTGCGGAACTTCGATCATCGCGATTGCTGGCTCGTCGCGTACGGCAGGTGCTTCGCGCGCAGGCCGGCACGGCCGGCCCGCCGCGTGCGCGGGGCGCGTTGACGGCGCCAGTACCGCGCTAGTGACGCCATGATCGATGCACGGTCACGCGTCGCGCGCAGGCAGCCTGCGCGCGACGCGCGTGATCAATCGCTCTTGTCGCTCTTTCCGGACGACTCGCCCGAGTCGCTCTTGTGGAAGATCCGCTTCGTCGTGCGCTTGGTGGCATCCCAGCCTTCGCGCGACGCATGCGCGACGCCGTGCCCGACCGCCTTCGCGGCGCTCGCGGTCGCATGGCCGAAGCTGCGTGCCGCTTCGCCGGTCTTGTGTGCGGCTTCCTTCGAATCGCGCTTGATGTCCTGCTTCACTTCCGACATGTCCGCGTGCGCGATCGGGCTGATCAGCGCCAGAACGAGCGCGGTACCAATGAACTGACGAACTTTCACGACCTGGTTTCCTTGGGGTTTGCCTCTTCAGCGAGGATTCGTGGCGCCGGCTGGCGCCGGTTGAAACGCGCCGGCGGCCGATGCGTCGAGCATCACCGCGGCGCGGCCGGATAGCAGCACGCGATCGCCGCAGCGCACCGCGAAACCGTACAGCACCGAGCGGTCATCGCCGCTCACGCGTTCCGCGTCGACGACGAGCGGTTGCGCGAACGTGTCGAGCCGGTCGACGAACGCGTCGACGTTGCGCACGCTCGCGAGATAACCGGCGCGCGGGCGTGCTTCGCGCGCGCCGAGCAGCGCGCCGTGCACGGCCATTGCCTGCGCGGCGTATTCGATGCCGCAGACCGACGCGAGCCGACCGTGCGAGCGCAGCGGGTTGTGCGGATCACGATGGCTCGTCGCCGTGCAGCGGATCCGTTCGGCATCCCATGCATCGACCGTATCGAGCACGCACATCGCGCCGCCGTGCGGAATGTGCGCGGCGATCCATGCGTGGTCGAGCGGCGGCGCAAGCGGGCGTGTGACGGTCATCACGCACGCTCCGAGAAGGATTCGGGCATCGCGACGTCGACCTGCACGCGCGTATCGGCCAGATAGTCGAGCACGACACGCGTCGAACGCCGCGCGGCGAGTGCGTCGAGCAGCGGCAGCACGCGCGCGGCCGGATTGCCGGCGCGCAGCGCGTCGAGTTCGGCATTCGCCAGTGTCGTCGCGGGCGCGTCGGTGAGCTGCACGTCGATGCGGGCGAGTGCACGTTCACTCGCGTCGGGCGCGAGCACGAGCGCGATGCCGAACGCGTCGCCGATCGGCCGCACCGCGCGCAGCGGTTCCGGATAGTCGGTGTCGTACGCGATCAGCAGCGTCGGCATGCGATCGACGACGACCTGGCACAGGCTTTCGAGCAGGCCGGCGGCAAAGCTGCCGTCGTGCGCGCACAGCACGTTCGACGTCGCCATCGCGCGGGTCGCGATGCTCCAGTAGCCGGCCGGCGCGTTGTGCACGGAGTTGTGGAAACGCGTCGGCGACAGCTGGCGATCGTCGCCGGCCAGCGTTTCGCAGATCGCGTGGCAATTCTGGCCGTCGCCGCCGGATGCGCTGAACACGGTCGCGAGCGTCGCCGCGTCGCGGCCGCTCGCGGCCACCGCTGCGTGGCCGACCGCAAGCGCCGTGCGCACGACAGGGCCGGTGCGGCGCCGCTCGGCCGACGGCAGCCCGGCCGGCGGCGGCAGTTCGGTGCGCGCGGGGGCATAGGGTGCGTGGCCCGCAAGCACGTCGGCCGCGTGCGGCCAGTCGTTCAATCCGGGCCCGACGAGGCCGATGCTTTCGATGTAGGCGGTGAGTGTCATGGCGGGCCTCAACGGCGTGCGTGATCGGCGCGGCCGAGGATCAGGCTGCAATTCGTGCCGCCGAAGCCGAACGAATTGGAGAGTACGGCGCGCATGCGCGCGTCGCGGCTCGCGAGCACGTAGTCGGCCACGAGTGCCGGGTCGGGTTGCGTCGTGTTGACGCCGGCCGGCACGAACTGGTCGCGCAGCGCGAGCGCGGCGACGATGGCTTCGAGCGCGCCGGCCGCGCCGAGCGTGTGGCCGGTCGCGCCCTTCGTCGAGCTGCACGGCGTGCTGGCGAACAGCGCGCCGACCGCGCGGCTTTCGGCCGCGTCGTTGCTCGGCGTCGCGGTGCCGTGCAGGTTCACGTAGTCGATGTCGTGCGCGCCGAGGCCGGCGGACGCGAGCGCCTGCTCGATCGCGGTGCGCGCGCCGAGCCCCTCCGGATGCGGCGACGACATGTGATGCGCGTCGCTCGATTCGCCGATGCCGAGCAGCAGGATCGCGTCATCGTCGAGCGCGGCGGGCAGCTCGGGCACACGCTCGACGAGCGCGAACGCGGCGGCCTCGCCGATCGAGATGCCGTCGCGCGCGACATCGAACGGCCGGCACGGCTGGCGCGACAGCAGTTCGAGCGAATTGAAACCGTACAGCGTCGTCAGGCACAGCGAATCGACGCCGCCGACGACTGCCGCGTCGATCAGCCCGGCTTCGATCATGCGTCGCGCGGAGCCGAACACCTTCGCGCCGGACGAGCACGCGGACGAGATCGCCATCGCCGGCCCGCGCAGCGCGAAGTACGCGCGCACGAATGCGGCCGGCGAATACGGGTTGTGCGTCTGCGCGTAGCGGAAATCGGCCGGCAGCGCGCCGCTCGCCGGATCGCGGCGCTGGTATGCGTGCTCGGTCTCGAGGATGCCGGCCGTGCTCGTGCCGACGAACACGCCGACGCGCGCCGCGCCGTAGCGGGCGACGGCCGCCGCGACACGGGCGTCGAAGCCGTCCTGCGTGAGGCCGAGCTGCGCGAGGCGGTTGTTGCGGCATTCGAAGTCGGCGAGGTCGGCGCGCACGGGGTGCGCATCGACGCCGTCCACCGCGCCGATCCACGTGTCGAGATCCGCGCGCTCGAAGTGGCACGGCGTGAGCCCGCCACGCGCTTGGCGCAGCGCATCGAGGGTCGCATCGAGGCCGCGGCCGATGCAACTGGTGGCGGTGAAGTGCGAGAGCAGGAGAGGGTTCACGAGGGTCGTATCCGGTGGCCGGAACGGGCGCCGCGGCAGGGCTGGCGGGCGCGCCGTTCGAGGTCAGATTTTATCAAACGGGGGGGCCGGAACGCCCGGCTGGCCGGGCGGTTCGGGCGCGAGCGCCGCGCGCAGCGTGGTCCAGTGCAACTGCGCATCGGCGGCTGCGCGCAACACCGCCTGCAGCACGTCGAGCACGACCGGTTCGCCGCGCGCATCGCGTGCCGCATGACCGTCGTGCACCAGCAGGATGTCGCGCGCATCGAGACCGTGCAGCAGGCGACGCGTGACGATCGCGGCATCGCGGGCGCGCGTGTCGAAGCCGCGCCGCGTCCAGCTGGCGAGCTGCAGGCCGAGTTCGCACAGCACCGGTTCGAGAAACGGATTGCGCAGGCCGGCCGGCGCGCGGAAGAACAGCGGGCGGGTGCCGGCGATCTCGGTCAGCGTCTGCTGCGCGGCCGCGATCTCGCGCCGCAGCGTAGCGGGCCCCGACAGCGAGAACGTGTGCCGGTGCCGCTGGCTGTGGTTCTCGACCGCATGGCCACGCGCGACGATTGCCTCGATCCACCGAGGATGGCGGCGCGCAAGATCGCCGATGCAGAAGAACGTCGCACGTGCGTCGTAACGATCGAGCAGGTCGAGTACGCGCGGCGTGACGTCCGGGTCCGGGCCGTCGTCGATCGTCAGTGCGATCTTGCGGCCGGCGCCTGCCGGCAGGCGCGTCCAGTTCGGGCCGAGCAGCGCGCTGCGCGGCCACAGGCCGGCGGCCGTCAGCGCGAGATGCGACGCGACCACACCGCCGACGGCCCACGGCCACGTAGCCGGTTGCGCGATGACGGCGGCTGCCGCACCCGCGTGCAGCGCGGCTGTCCCCGCGATCAGCGGCGTCGGTTTCCAGCGGCGCGTATTGCCGGCCTGGTGCGATGGAACGGACGACGGCGCGTTCATGCCGGACTCCGTTGATGACGCGCGCCGGCCGTTGCGGCACGCGGCGCGAGAATCGCCGCGAACGCGAGCGCGAGCATTGCACCGGGGCCGACGGTCAGCCCGAAGGTCTCCAGCAGCGGCACGCGCGACAGCGCGAGCAGCCCGAAGCCGGCGACCGTCGCGAGGTTCGCGATCAGCAGCGACACGAGTGTGTAGGGCGTCACGGGCTGCGCGTCGTCGCGCTTGCAGAAGAACAGCGCGTAGTTCGAGCCGACCGCGACGATCAGCAGCATCCCGACGAGATGCAGGATCGTCAGTTGCACGCCGGCCAGCGCGAAGCCGGCCGTCACGACCAGCACGGCCGCGACGAGCGGCGCGAGCGCGCGCACGGCAACGCGCGGCGAACGCAGCGCGATCAGCATCAGCACGGCGATCGCAGCAAAACCCGCGAGCGATAGCCGGATGTCCTCGCGTACGTAGCTCACGTACAGGCGATCGGCTTCGGCCTTCATGTCGACGAACAGCGCATCGGGCACACCCGCACGCGCGACGGCCGCGCGAATCGGCGTCGCATCGAGGCCGGACGCCGGCTGCGCGGTGCGTGCGGCATCCGGCGCGCGCAGCGACAGCATTGCGCTCCAGCGGCCGTCACGTTCGGTCAGTAGCGCATCGACGGCGAGCGCCATCGACGTGCCGCGCAGGTCCGCGCGCGTGAGCAGCGGCGCATGGCGGGCGGCGTCGACGTCGGCGATGAACGGCGCGAACAGGTCGGGCTTCACCGCGATCGGCTGGTTCGCGACGGCGTCGCGCATCCGGGCGGCCAGCACGCTTGCATCCGGCAAGCTCGCCTTCCGCGCGCGCTGCGCGGCATCGCTCGGCAGGTAGCGCGCGGGGCTTTCGAACCCGGCGAGCACGCCCTGGTCGACGAGCGGCTGCAATTGTGCGGCCACGTGTTCGGCGCCTTCGAGCGCGGCTTGTTCGGTCGGCGCGGCAATCACGACGAGGTAGCGCACGTCGGGCGCGCCGACGTCCGCGCGCAGCCGCGCGTCGAGCGCCTGCGCTTGCGCCGGCACGGGGCTGAGCGCGGCGAGCTCGCGGCTCCACAGGCCGTCGCGATGCAGCACGAGCGTCGCGATCGCGGCAACCACCAGCACGGCGAGCGGCCAGCGCAGCCGCGGCGCGGCATCGGCCGCGCGCGCGAGCACCGCGCCGACGCGCGACACGTCGCGGATCGCGACATGTTCGCCGCGCAGGTGCGGCAGCACGAAGCGCGTGACGAGCGCGGCGGCCGTCAGCCCGACGATCGAATACAGCCCGAGCTGCACGAGGCCCGGGAATCCGGAGAACAGCATCGACGCGAAACCGCACACGGACGTCAGCACGCCGAGCCGGATCGTCGGCCAGTACGCGGCGACCCATGCGCGCGTCGCATCGCCCGGGCGCGCGGTGCCGCGCGTGCCGGCTTGCGCCGATTGCACGAACAGGTAGATCGAATAGTCGACGGCTTCGCCGATCAGCGTCGTGCCGAAGCCGAGCGTGAGCCCGTGGACCGTGCCGAACGCGACGCTGACCGCCGCGATCCCGGCCGCGACGCCCGTCAGTACCGGCAACAGCCCGAGCACGAGTGTGCGCGGCGAACGGTACAGCGTCAGCAGCAGCGCGACGATCAGCACGACGCTCGCCGTCGACAGACGCTCGACGTCATGCCGGATCGTGTCGCGTGTGTCGACCGAGAACACGCCGGGGCCCGTCATCGCGAGCGTGGTTGCGGTTGCATGCGGCACGGCCTGCTTCGCCACGGCGAACGCGCTCCGCACCGTGTCGATCGCGCGTGCCTGTGCATCGGTATCGGAGCCGGCGGCAGCCGTCTGCACGACGAGCACCGCGCGCGTGCCGTCGCGCGATGCCCACACGCCGTCGCGGCTCGCCGGTTCGGCCGCGCTGTCGAGCTGGTCGACGAGCGCGGTGACTTCGCCGGTCGGGTCGCGCGGCAGCATCGCCTTGGCCACGAGGCCGGCCGACGAACTCAGCAGGTCGAGGCTGTCGCCGAGCGCCTGGTGCAGGCCGTCGGCGCTGAAGCGCTGCGGCGTGACGGCCGGGCTCAGCAGGTAGCGGTGATCGAAGACGAACTGCCGGTCGCGCGCATCGTTCGCGGCTTCGCCGTTGTGCACGGCCGCGAATTGCGGATCGGTGCGCAGTGCGCCGGCGACGCGCCGCGACAGTGCGGCGCGCGTGGCCGCATCGCTGCCGTCGATCGCGACGAGGATCAGCCGCGACACGATGCCGTCCCGCAACTGGTCGACGAGCACGCGCTGTCCGGCGCTCGGCGAACTCGGCAGGAACGCGGACAGGTCGGCCGTGAAGTGTGCGCGCCCGATCGCGACGCCGCACGCGACGAGCGCGAGCAGCCACACGAGCACCGCGCGCTGCCGCCACACGTGCAGGTGGCGGGCGACGGGTGACGGGCGCGTGCGTTCGTCCATCAGTTCGCGGTCGCCGCAACGGGTTGCAGGCGCATCACCGAATGGTCGCCGTCGGCCTGCCGGATTGCGACGCTGCGCAATACGTCACGCGTGCCGTCGAGCGTGATCGTGCTGACGACCTTCAGCATCCGGGAGTCGAGCGGCGTGAGCGTCAGCGTCCAGTCGTCGCCGTGCCCGGCGAGCGCGACGTTGTATATCTGTTCGAGCGCGAAGCGGTTGCCGGCGAGCGTCGCGCGGATGCTGTCGATGAACGCACCGAGTTCCGGATAGCGCGCGAGCGCGAGCGTGAACTTGCGGTTGTTGCGCTCGACGGTGAGCATGTCGCCGTCGACGACGAGGTGTTCGGGCTTCGGGCTCAGCGTGTGTTTTTCCAGATGATCGGGCGCGACGAACACGAGCTCGCCGGACGATTCGACCGGCTGCGTGGCGATCGACAGGTACTTCGTCTCGGTGAACGTCGCGCGTCCGGACTTATGCTGGGCGAGCGTCGACATCAGCCGGTCGAGGTTCCATGCCGGTGCCGTGTCGGCCGCGTGCGCGGGCACGGCCAGCGAGATCGCGGCGGCGGTGGCCGCGAGCAGGCGGGCGGCGCGGCGCGGCGCGAGCGGAAGCAGAAAGCGGCGAACGGCGGTCATGCGTCGGAATCCCTCGTGGCGGGCAGGTCGGTACCGGCGTGCGCCATGTCGCGGCGCGCGGCCGGGGCATCGCCGCCCTGCCAGAAATCGAAATAGTTGAACCAGTTGTACGGCGCCGCACGGCAGTACTTGTCGAGCAGCGCGACGTAGCGCGCGAGTGCCGCGTCGACGGCAGCCGCGCGCGCGTCGCGCCGCACGTCGGAGAAGTCGGCGAGCGTCTCGAAGTGCACATCGTAGCGGTTGCCGTCGCGATAAAGGCCCGTCATGAAGATCACCGGGCGCTTCAGCATCGCGGCCATGTACAGCGGCCCGAGCGGAAACGCGGCCGGCTTGCCGAGCAGCGGCAGCCGCCGCAGCGACGCGGCGGCGTCGTCGAGCAGCGTACGGTCGGCGAGCATGCCGACCATGCAGTTCGCGTCGAGGCGCTCGCGCACCTTCAGCATCGAGTCGACCTGCCCGAGCGGAATCACTTCCGGCTTCGCGGCCGGGTTCACCGCGGCGAGCGTCGCGTTGATCTTGCGCGCATTCTTCTCGTACATCGTGACGACGACGCGCAGGTCCGGATGCGTGCGGCCGATCGCGCGCACGACCTCGAAGCTGCCGAGGTGCGCGCCCATCAGGAACGCGCCGCGGCCGCCCGCGAGCGCATCGTCGACGAGCGTCTCGCCGTGCAGCCGGATATCGAACAGGTCGAAGCGCCCGTTCATCAGGTAGACGCGGTCGTGAATCGTCGCCGCGAACGTGAACACGTGCCGGTACACGTCGCGCCAGCGCACCGGGCGGCCGAGCACGCGGCGCAGGTAGTCGCGCGACGCGGCGCACGCGACCGGCGAAAACAGCACGAAGTACGTCGCGATCAGGTGCAGCACGATGCGCGCGCGCTGCCGGCCGAAGCGCAGCGAGATCCATGTCATCGTGCGCAGCAGACCGGCGTTGCTGCGCTCCTGGCGTTCGGCCCACGCGGTGCGCTTCATGGCTGCGCGCCATCCTGCGCGGCCGGCGGCGCGGACAGCACGCCGGTTGCGATCTCGCGCGACCCGGCACGCAGCGTGAAGCGGATCGCGCCGCTGGGCGCGGCGGCGTACGCGAGATCGAGCGGTTCACCCGGCGCGACCGGGCTCAGGAATTTCGCGGAACCGAGCCGCCACGCGTGCAGCGGGCGGTTCAGCGCGGTACCGATCGCGTGGATCGCATGGTCGAGCAGCACGACGCCCGGCACGACCGGATGGCCGGGGAAGTGGCCGGGCAGCGCCGGATGGTCGGCGGGAACCGTGAACGCGAGTGCGCGCGCGGCGGCCGTGTCGCGTTCGGGCACCGGCGCGGCCGCGGTGCGCGCGTGTTGCGCGACGAGCGCGGCGAGCACGTCGCGCGGCAGTTTGCCCGTTTCGTTGCGCGGCAGTGCGTCGACGAACACGAGCGGGCGCGGCATGAACGCGGGATCGATCCTCTCGCGCAGCGCGCGCTGCAGGTCGGCGGTCGTAAGTGTCGGCGCGACGACGAGCGCGACGAGGCGCGTGATCGGCTCGAGGCGAGTGTCGTCGTGCGCCGGTGCGGCTTCGTCGGGCATGAAGAACACGCCGTCGACCACCTGCGGAATCGCGTTGAGCTGATGGTTCAGGTACGCAAGCGACGTGCGCTTGCCGGCGATGTTGACGAGGTCGGCCTTGCGGCCATGCAGCAGGAACCGGCCGTCACCGAGCAGTTCGAGCGCATCGCCCATCGGCACGGGCGCTTCCACGTGGCCGCCCGACACCCAGACGGTCGGCCCGCTGTCGTCGTCGTCCGGTTCGTCGCGCGCGTCGAGGCGGATCTCCGGGAACAGTTCCCACGTCGCGCCCTGCGACGTGCGGCGGGTCGCGATCTGGCCGGTCTCGGTGCTGCCGTAGATCTCGACGAGCGGCGCGTCGAGCGCGGCCTCGGCTTCGCATGCGAGCTTTTCCGACAGCGGCGCGGTGGCCGACAGCACGAGCGCCGCCGGCGGCAGCGCGTGGCCGGCGGACAGCAGCGCGCGCAGGTGGATCGGCGACGTGACGAGCACGCGCGGTTGCGGGATCGCGTCGAGCTCGTCGCGGATGTCGACCGGGTAGAACGGCTGGCGGTTGCTGAACGCGAGGCCGCCGATCAGCGCAAGCAGCACCGTCGACTCGAAGCCATACATGTGCTGCGCGGGCACCGTGCCGATCAGCGTGGCCGCGCGGCCGTCGAGCAGGCCGAGGCGGTCGGCCGCCGCACGCACGCAGCCGACCAGGAAACCCCAGGTCTTGCGGTGCGGCACCGGCGCGCC
Source organism: Burkholderia sp. BCC1999 (assembly GCF_905339975.1). NCBI lineage: Bacteria > Pseudomonadati > Pseudomonadota > Betaproteobacteria > Burkholderiales > Burkholderiaceae > Burkholderia > Burkholderia sp. BCC1999. Next base: position 10,585 of record NZ_CAJPHP010000016.1, read on the forward strand.
GGTCGAGCCGGACGTGAACACGTAGGCCATGATCCGCGCCGCATCGATCTGCGGCACGGCGAACGGCGCATCGCTCGCAAGTTCGCCGGGCGCGGTGTCGGGATACGCGAAGCGCGGCAGGTCGATCGTGCAGTCGGGCGCGTCGTGCAGGCAGAACGCGTCGGGTGCGAACGAGGCGAGCTGGCGGACCATTTCCGGCGTGTGCGTCGACGGCAGCAGGCTGATCTTGCCGGCGACGAGCGCCGCGCACAGGCTGACCGCGAAGCGGTAGCGGTCGCGGCACACGTTGAATACGTGGCCGCCGGCGGGCAGCGCGGCGGCCACGCGCGCGACGTCGGCGACGAACGCGCGCACGGTGACGGGCGTGCCGTCGCGCCAGGCGATCGTCTGGTCCGGCGAGGAATGGAATACCAGCGGGTGAGTCGGCATAAATCGGTCAAGACGGGAGCGAAGGCCGGCGCGGCCGCGTGCGCGGCGGCGCGCCGGTCATGAATTCATCGGGACGCCTGCGACGCGTGTGTCGTCGCGCGATATGCGCGCACCGCGTCGACCATCCGCGGCCGCGGTTCGTGCGGCAGCGCGAAACGCCGGCACGCATGCTCGGCGGCGAACATCACGGCGACGAGCGGCAGCGACAGGTAGTTCGCGAACGTCGACCACGTGACGATCGGCGCGGTCGCGAACAGCAGCGTCGACACGGCGGCGGTCGCGACGAAGAACAGCGTCCACGCGAGCGTGATCTGCCGCGTATAACGGGCGACGGCCGGCGTGACCGTGCCGTGGATCATCGCCGCGAAGCGCGTGCACAGTGGCACCTGGCCGGCTGCGAGCGTGCGGCCGAACAGCAGCGCCATCGCGAGGTTGAAGCTCGCGTGTTCCAGATACAGGCCCCATTCGAAGTGCTGCGCGAGCGGCGCGCGCGCGGCCCACAGCGCGGCGGCGGCCAGCAGCCAGGCCGGCGCGAGCCAGGCGCGCCGTGGCGAGCGCAGCGCCGCGCCGAGCGCGAGCAGCAGCGGCGGCACGAGCGCCATCGCGAGGCCGAAACCGTGCGCGCCCGGCGTCGCGGTCGCGTAGTGCGCGCCCACCTGGTAGGCCGCCACGGCACCGACCGCCGCGGCGCCGCGCAGGACGGACAGCAGCCTGGTCATCGGCCGCCTCCATGCGCGCGGCGCGGGCACCGGCCGGCGGCCGCGGCACGCCGGCGGACGAGCGGTCGAACCGGAACGGAGCGGAAGGTTGGACGCGGCATGACTGGAGACATCTAGCGGATCGTGGCCGGACGCGGTGGTCGGGCCGTCAAACATCATATGAATGGCGGCCGGGACGCGGGTCCGGGCCGGTGGTCGGGTATGCTCATTTTAGGGCCGCGGCACCGCGTGTTCGGGGCCGGTGCGACCGGGTTTTGTAACCGATTGTATGGGACCGGACGAACGGTTTCGCGGGGTCGGTCCATTTCCATCCAAAGCGGCTCAAGCGTCTCGTGCATTCGCGTGCCGAAACGGGCCGCGGCGCCGGCTCGCCAGTCTGTAACCATTCGCGGTATACGACCCGATACCCTTCGTCTAGAATCCGCGTAACTTTTACAAACAATCCCCAAATAACGCAGGCGGGGAAGCCGGCAGACGCCGGAGGGACGGAGATTTGCACGCGCCGGGCGTGCACGACAGTTGCCGTTTCCGGGCGCCTCCCGCTGCCATGGGCCGCCTGCTCGCACGCATGATGAACGCACTGGAACAAGAGCTCGCCACGCTGATCATCGGCGAACTGAATCTCGAAGATGTCCCGCTCGACACAGTGACGGCCGACACCCCGCTGTACGGCGAAGGTTTCGGGCTCGACTCCATCGACATCCTCGAAATCGCGCTGCTGATCTCGAAGAAATACGGCTTCGAGCTGCGCTCGGACAACCCGGACAACCAGAAGATCTTTGCGACGCTCGGCGCGCTGGCCGCGTACGTCGCCGCGCATCGCACGAAGTGACGGCAGCGCGCAATAAATGACGGCATGCGGCGGCGATCGGCATACGAATCGACGCCGCGTCGATCGAGGTGAAACGCGATGAACGGAGCAATTCGATGCGGGCGCTCGTGACGGGCGGCAGCGGCGCACTCGGGCAGGCGATCTGCGCGGCGCTCGCGCAGGCCGGCCATGAGGTGTGGGTGCATGCGAACCGCCATCTCGCGCAGGCGGAGGCGGTCGCGCAGCAGATCGTCGCGGCCGGCGGCGTCGCGCACGCGATCGCGTTCGACGTGACCGACGCCGATGCGACGCTCGCCGCGCTGAAGCCGTTCATCGACGAGTCGCCGGTGCAGATCCTCGTCAACAACGCGGGCATTCACGACGACGCGCCGATGGCCGGCATGTCGCACCGGCAGTGGCACAGCGTGATCGACGTGACGCTCAACGGCTTTTTCAACGTCACGCAGCCGCTGCTGTTGCCGATGATCCGCACGCGGCGCGGGCGGATCGTCAACATCGCGTCGGTGGCCGGCGTGACCGGCAACCGCGGGCAGGTCAATTACGCGGCCGCGAAGGCGGGGCTGATCGGCGCGACGAAGTCGCTGTCGCTGGAGCTCGCGTCGCGCGGCATCACCGTGAACGCGGTGGCGCCCGGCATCATCGAATCGCCGATGGCCGAACAGGCGTTCCCCGCCGAACGCATCAAGCAGCTCGTACCCGCGCAACGCGCGGGCCGGCCCGACGAAGTCGCGGCGATGGTCGCGTATCTCGTGTCCGACGCCGCGGCCTATGTGACGGGGCAGGTGCTGTCCGTCAACGGCGGGCTCGCGTGATGGCGCGCGCCGCGTCCGTCGAGTAACGCAACGCGGCGCAGGGCCGTGTTGCCGCGCGGCCTGCGCCGCATAGTGAGGAAATCGAAGTGTCCGTACATCCAGTCGACGCCGAACGGCGCCCCTGTTCGCTGCCGTCCGCCACCGCGCCGTTCGCGCAGGGCGGCGACCGCGCACTGCGGCTCGTCCAGATGAGCCGTGCGCGGCTTGTCGCGTTGCTGGACGATGCACGCTTCGAACACGTCCTGCCGGGCGCGTTGGGTGCGGTGTGCATCGGCGCGGCAGGCTCGCATGCCGATGCGGTGGAACGGCTGCTCGCCGATCGCGTGCCCGGCCTGCCGGTCGCACCGGTGCAGATGGCGCTGCTCGGCGCCGATGCCGCAGCGGACGATGCCGTCTGCGAAATCTGGCAATGCGATGCGCGCGATTTGCGCAGCGAACGGCGCGGCGCGCTGCACTACCGCTACAGCGATACGGCCGGCCTCGTGTTCGGCAGCATCGTCGTGCACGAGACGCACGCCACGCGCGACGGCGATATGCCGCTCGAGCGCGCGACGTTCGACGCATACCGCATGCTGTTCGACCTGCTCGATACGCTCGACATGCCGCATCCGCTGCGCATCTGGAACACGGTGCCGGCGATCAATGCGGTGCAGTTCGGGATCGAGCGCTATCGTCAGTTCAATATCGGCCGGCAGCATGCGTTCGACGCGTGCAGTCGTGCGCTGACGGGCGGCGTGCCGGCCGCGTGCGCGCTCGGGTCGGTCGTGCCGGTCGCGGGCGATGCGCCGCCGGCCGCGCCGCTCGCGATTCATTTCCTCGCGAGCCGCACGCCGGCCGATCCGGTCGAGAATCCGCGCCAGGTCAGCGCGTACCACTACCCGGCGCAGTACGGCCCGCGTGCGCCGACGTTCGCGCGCGCCGCCGCATGGGCCGATGACGACGCGGCGCCGGTGCTGTTCGTCTCGGGCACCGCGAGCATCGTCGGGCACCACACCGTGCACCACGGCGACGTCGTCGCGCAGACGCGCGAGACGGTCGCGAACCTCGCGGCGGTGCTCGAGCAGGCCGCGCGGCAGGGGCATGGCCCGTTCTCGCTCGCCGATTTGAGCTATCGCGTCTACGTGCGCGACGCCGGCGATACCGCGGCGCTCGCCGCGATCGGGCGCGTGCTGCGCGATGCGGCCGGCCCCCGCGTGCGGCCGCTGTTCGTCCACGCGGACGTGTGCCGCGACGACCTGCTGGTCGAGATCGAGGCCAGCGCCGGGCATGCAATGGAGTGGCTGTCATGAAGCGCGAGAACCTCACGATCCGGCAACCGGCGCACGACGTCGACGATGTCCTGGTCGACGAAGCCTGCCGCCATTCGTCGGCAAGTCATAAACTTTTGTCAGGATCCCCGTCTTCGCAATCGGCTGTTTCCATGTCCAAGCTGCACGCCTCGTCCACCCATCTCGTGCTGATCCCGAGCTACAACCCGGGCGTCAAGGTCGACACGACCGTGCGCAATGCGCGCGCGCAGTGGAATCCGGTGTGGGTCGTCGTCGACGGCAGCACCGACGGCAGCGCCGAACGGCTGCAGGCGATGGCCGAACGCGATCCCGGCTTGCGCGTGATCGTGCTGCCGGAGAATCGCGGCAAGGGCGCCGCGGTGCTCGCGGGGCTCGATGCGGCGGCCGCGAGCGGCTTCACGCACGTGCTGACGATGGATTCCGACGGCCAGCATCCGGCCGACCTGATTCCCGCCTTCATGGCCGCCTCGCAGGCCGAGACCGACGCGATGGTGCTCGGCGTGCCGAAGTTCGACGCGAGCGCGCCGCAGTTGCGCGTGCAGGGCCGCCGCCTGTCGAACGCATGGGCCGACCTCGAGACGCTGTGGGCCGGCATCGGCGATTCGCTGTACGGGTTTCGCGTGTATCCGGTCGCGCCGCTCGCGGCGATCATGCGCCGCCAGCCGTGGATGCGCGGCTTCGACTTCGATCCAGAAGCGGCCGTGCGGCTGTGCTGGGCCGGCGTGCGCCCGATCCGCATCGACGCGCCGGTGCGTTATTTCGGCCGCCATGAAGGCGGCGTCTCGCACTTCCACTATGGCCGCGACAATGTGCTGCTCGCATGGATGCACCTGCGCCTGTTCACCGGCTTCGTGGTGCGGTTGCCGATGCTGGTCGCGCGGCGGTTGACGCGACGCCGCAACCAGGCTGCCTGAGCGGCGGCTCGCCCGTTCTCCCTCCCGATCGTCGCCCGGGTGCGACGATTGCCACGATTTTCGTCGCCAATCCGGCGACGGATCGCTGCTTCATTTCGATTCGTCGAGTAATGAACGTGTCATCTGATGTAAACATCTGGTAATTTTCTGCCGGATTATGCAAAATCGCCGCTCCCAAATACAACTATCGAGGGATTCCGGGATGCAACTCAAGAAAGCGGTAGCGGCGTGTGGCGTGGCGTTTCTGTTGAGCGCATGCGGCGGGGTGCAAGGCCTTGACGCGAACAGCCTGACGTCGGCGGGGACGAACCTGTACAAGGCGGCGACGCTGTCGGACAGCGACATCGCCGCACTGTCGAACGAATCGTGCAAGTCCAGCGACGCCGAGTCGAAAATCGCACCGGCGAACAGCGCGTACGCGAAGCGCCTGACGAAGGTGATGAAGGGCTTCGGCGACATGACGCTGAACGGCCAGAAGATCAACTACAAGGTCTACATGACCAAGGACGTCAACGCGTGGGCGATGGGCAATGGCTGCGTGCGCGTGTACAGCGGCCTGATGGACATGATGAACGACGACGAGCTGCGCGGCGTGATCGGTCATGAAATGGGCCACGTTGCACTGGGCCACTCGAAGAAGGCGATGCAGACGGCGTACGCGGTGAGCGCGGCGCGCAGCGCGGCCGGCGCGGCATCGCCGGGCGTGGCGGCACTGTCGAGCTCGCAGCTCGGCGACATCACCGAGAAGTTCATCAACGCGCAGTTCTCGCAGACGCAGGAAAGCGCCGCGGACGACTACTCGTTCGACCTGATGAAGCAGAAGGGCATGAGCCAGAAGGGCCTCGTCACCGGCTTCCAGAAGCTCGCGCAGATGGACGGCGGCCAAAGCTCGATGATGAGCTCGCACCCGTCGTCGGCGAGCCGTGCGCAGCACATCCAGGATCGCATCGCGAAGGGCAGCTGATCGCGCCACGCGCATGACGAATCGCCGGCCCGCGCCGGCGATCGGCACGCGAAGGGAAAAACCCCACGCTCGTTCGGGCGTGGGGTTTTGTCTTTTTGGGCCCGGCTGTGCGCCGCTTACGGCACCATGCCCGGCAGCACGTACGCCTGCACGAGCGTGATCAGCCCGACGATCACCGCGAACAGCAGGCTGTGCCGCACCGTGAAGCGGAACAGCTCGGACTCCTTGCCGACGAGGCCCGTCGCCGCGCAGGCGACCGCGATCGACTGCGGCGAGATCATCTTCGCGGTCACGCCGCCCGTCGTGTTCGCGGCGACCGCGAGCGTCTCGGGCACGCCGAGCTGATGGGCCGTGGCCTGCTGCAGCGAGCAGAACAGCGCGTTCGACGACGTGTCCGAGCCCGTCAGGAACACGCCGAGCCAGCCGAGGAACGGCGAGAAGAACGGGAATGCGGCGCCCGTCGCGGCCAGCATCAGCGCAAGCGTCGACGACATCCCCGAGTAGTTCGCGACGAACGCGAACGCGAGCACGAGGCCGATCGACAGGATCGGGCGCGTCAACTCCTTCAGCGTCTCGCCGAACGTGACGAGCGCGTCGCGAGGCTTCATCCGCAACAGCGCCATCGAGATCAGCGCGGTCACGAGGATCGCGCTGCCGACCGCCGACACCAGATCGATCTTCAGCACCGCTTCGAGCGCCTTCGGCGTCGCGGCGATCGGCGCGGTCTTCACGACGAGCTGGTCGAGCCCGGCCACATGGAACTTCAGCACGGTCGACGCGAGTGCGCCATGCGCGGCGAACAGCGCCTTGAACGGCGCGATGCTCCAGACCGTGACGACGGCCGTCAGGATCAGGAACGGCGACCACGCGCGCACCGTCTGCGCGAGCGTGTACGGTGATGCCTGCCGGCTCGTGCCGGTGCCGGTGCCGAAGCCGTTGCGCGAGCCCGTGCCGCCGAAGCCCGCGAGCGCAGCGCCGCCGCCGGACGCGACGAGGCCGCCGGCCGGCTGTTTCGCGGTGCGCGGCTGCCACACCTTCAGGAACGCCGCGAGCGCGACGAGGCTGACGAGCGACGACGTGATGTCCGGCAGCTCGGGCCCGATGTGGTTCGACGTGAAGTACTGCGTGACCGCGAAGCTGCCGCCCGCGACGAGTGCGGCCGGCCAGGTCTGCCGCACGCCGCGCAGCCCGTCCATCATGAACACGAGCCAGAACGGCACCGCGAGCGACAGCAGCGGCAGCTGGCGGCCGGCCATCGCGCCGATGTGGAACGGATCGATGCCCGTCACCTGCCCGGCGACGATGATCGGAATGCCCATCGCGCCGAACGCGACTGGCGCGGTGTTTGCAATCAGGCACAGTCCTGCCGCATGCAGCGGCTTGAAGCCGAGCCCGACGAGCAGCGCGGCCGTGATCGCGACGGGCGCACCGAAGCCGGCGGCGCCTTCGAGGAATGCGCCGAACGAGAAGCCGATCAGCAGCATCTGCAGGCGCTGGTCGTCGGTGATCGACAGTACGGACGCACGGATGACGTCGAACTGGCCGGTTTTCACGACGATCTTGTACAGGAACACGGCCGCGACGATGATCCACGCGATCGGCCACAGGCCGTAGGCGAAGCCGAAGCCGGCCGCGGCAAGCGCCTGCGGCACGGGCATCCCGTACGCGAGGATCGCGACGCCGAGCGACAGCAGCAGCGTGATCGCGGCGGCGACATGGCCTTTCATCCGCAGCGCGGCGAGCGCGATGAAAAAGAAGATGATCGGAATCGCGGCGACGAATGCCGACAGCCCGAGGCTGCCGAGCGGCGTGTAGATCTGATGCCAAACCTGCATGGGTGTCTCCTCCATGGATTTATTGGGGTACGGGTTTGAAAGCGAATGGGCTATTCGGGCTGGTCGCGCGCGCGCAGCAGGTCGGACAGGCTGCGCGGCGCCGGTTCGAGCGGCGTGCGGTGCTGTGTCCAGCCCATCTGTTTCGCGGGTGTCAGCGCACGCAGGCGCGTCGCGGTCCAGCGGAAGGCGCGGTACGCGCGCGGATGCGCGAACGCGCCCGACCAGAAGCGCCACACGAGGTCTTCCGCGCGGTTGTAGTTCGCGCCCTGGCCGCGCAGCGGATGCGCGACGGGTTCGTCGGGCTTGCGGTTTGCCTCGGTGCGCAGCCGCACGAGCAGCTGCGGGATCGGGATCCGCACCGGGCAGACCTCGCCGCATGCGCCGCACAGCGTCGACGCGGTCGGCAGATCGGCCGTCGCGTCGAGGCCGAGCAGGTGCGGCGAGATGATCTTGCCGATCGGGCCCGGGTAGGTGGTGCCGTACGCGTGGCCGCCGATGCGCGTGTAGACGGGGCAGTGGTTCATGCACGTGCCGCAGCGGATGCATTGCAGCGTCGCGCGCAGCTGTTCGTCCGCGTATGCCTGCGTGCGGCCGTTGTCGAGCAGCACGAGATGCAGCTCGCGCGGGCCGTCGCGTTCACCGTCGCGGCGCGGGCCCGAGATCAGGTTGAAGTAGGTCGTGATCGCCTGGCCGGTGGCCGAGCGCGTGAGCAGGCTCGACAGCGGCACGATGTGCTCGAGCTTCTCGACGACCTTTTCGATGCCCATGATCGCGATGTGCGTGTCGGGCACCGTCGTCGACAGGCGGCCGTTGCCTTCGTTCTCGACGAGCCACAGCGTGCCCGTGTCGGCCGCCGCGAAGTTCACGCCCGAGAGGCCGATGTCCGCTTCGGCGAACGCGCGGCGCAACGCGCGACGGCCGGTCTGGATCAGTTCGTCGACGTCTTCCGTGTAGCGCGTGCCGGGGATGTGTGCCTCGAACAGCTCGGCGATGTCGCCGCGCGTCTTGTGGATCGCCGGCATCACGATATGCGACGGCTTCTCGCCCGCGAGCTGCACGATGAACTCGCCCATGTCGGATTCGATGCAGTCGACGCCGTGCTCCGCGAGGTAATGGTTCAGCTCGATTTCCTCGCTCGCCATCGACTTGCCCTTGATCACGCGGCGCGCCTTCTTCGTCTGCGCGATGCCGAGCACGATCGCGTTCGCGTCGGCGGCCGTCTCGGCCCAGTGCACGTGCACGCCGGCTTCGGTGAGCTTCGTCTCCAGCCGTTCGAGCAGCGCGGGCAGTTGAGCGAGCGCGTGCTGGCGTACGGCTTCGCCGAGATCGCGCAGTTGTTGCAGTTCGGCGTCGTCGGGGAATTGCGTCGCGCGCTTGCCTTGCAGGAAGTCCATCGCGCCGCGAAAGCTCTGACGCAATGCGGGATCGTCGAGCGCGGCACGCGCGCGGGCCTTGAAGTCGCCGGGCGCGACGAATTGCAGCGTGTGGTCGCTCATCGCGGCTGGTCCTCGCTGGTGGGTACGGTCGACCGGACGGCCGAATCGGTGACGATCACGACCCACAGGCGGCGCGGGCCGTGTGCGCCGTAGGCGAGCGTCTGCTGGATGTCGGAAGTCTTCGACGGGCCCGACACCAGCACGAGATTGGTCGGCATGCCGGCGTGCCAGCGTTCCGCATGCACGGCTGCGTGCAGGTCGGCATGCAGCGTGTTCGCGTGAACGAGCGCGACATGCAGCGGCGGCACCAGCGACACCGTGCGCGGCGAGCCGGCATCGGGTGCGAGGACGACGGTGCCGGTTGCCGCGATGCCTGAGCGCGCGACGGTGAAGCCCGCGTCGATCGTGTCGAACAGTTCGGCTTTCCATGCGTCGATCGGCCGGTCGAACGGTACCGGTGCGACTGCGTCGGGCAGTGCGCGGGCGAGCGCGGCGGATTCGGCGCGGGCCGGGTCGAGCAGCAGGCGGCGCACGCCGGCATCGGCGAGGCGCGCGGCAAGCTGCGCGGGCCATGCGTCGGCGGTCGCGCACCAGACGTCGGCGTGCGACGCGGCCAGTGCGGTCTGCATGGCCTGCGCGAGCGCGTGCGGGTCGCGTTCGGTCGATGCGCGGCGCGTGTCGTAATGCGTGTCGATGCGTGCGTCGAGCGCGGGGGCGGCCGTCGCGACGACGCCCGGCGCGGCGGCGCGCAGGCGCGCGAGAATGGCGGCGCGCGCGCTCATCGCTTGTCTCCGCGCAACGACGCGGCGCCGGCCGTGCGCCGCCACAGGAAGCTCGCGAGATGCTCGACCGGCAGCGCCGCACCGGCCTTGGCCGCGGCGTGGCCGATGTTCAGCAGGCAGCCGCAGTCGGCGGACACGAGCCGGTCGCAGCCGGTCGCGCAGGCCGACGCGACCTTGTCGCGCACCATCGCGCCGGAGATGTCCGGATGTTTCAGCGAGAACGTGCCGCCGAAGCCGCAGCATTCGGATTCGCGTTCGTGTTCGATCCGCGTGACGCCCGGCAGCGCGTCGACGAGCGCGACACCATGCACGCGCGTGCCCATCTCGCGGCGTGCCGCGCACGAGGTGTGCAGCACGACGCGCTCGTCGGGCCCGGCGCTGGCCGTGGCCGCGTCGAGCTGCACGTCGAGCACGTGGACGAGGAATTCAGCGAGTTCGTAGGTCCGGTCGGCGATCGCGCGGGCCTTCGGGCCGTTGACGGGGTCGTCGGCGAACAGCGCGGGCCAATGGTGCCGGATCATGCCCGCACACGAGCCGGACGGCACGATCACGGGCCACGCTTCGGCGAACAGGTCGAGCTGCGCGGCCGCGACGCGGCGCGCTTCGTCGGGATTGCCGCTGCTGTAGGCCGGCTGCCCGCAGCAGCTCTGGCCGCGCGGATAGTGGACGGTCAACCCTTCGCGCTCCAGCAGTCGGACCGCGTCGAGCCCCGCTTCGGGGACGAACAGGTCGACCAGGCAGGTCGCGAACAGATAGACGTGCGTGGGGGCGGCGGCGGGGTACTGCCTTTCGTTCATGTCTCGCTCCAGAGGCGACGGCCCGGCATGCGGGTCGACGATTTCGCTGCATAATTCCCGCGACGGCGCCGCAGCTCAAATTGGTTGGGCCAATCGGCGCGACAGGCATTCCGCGGGGAGACGCGACGATGGCAGCGATGACGGCACGAGGCCGGACCGAAGTGGTGATGCGCAAGATCGAGACGGCGCTGCTCGACGGCACCTGGCCGGCCGGCGCGCGGCTGCCGGCCGAGCGCGTGCTCGCGCAGCAGTACGGCGTCGCACGCAATACGGTGCGCGAGGCGACGCAGCGGCTCGTCGCGCGCGGGCTGCTGCAGAGCCGGCGCGGCGCGGGCGTCTACGTGACGGACCAGCTGCGCGCGGGCATTGCCTCGCCGTGGGGCCAGCTGGTCGCCGATCATCCGGCGCTGCGCGATGACATCCTCGAATTCCGCCGCGTGCTCGAAGGCGCGACTGCGTATTTCGCCGCGCTGCGTGCGGATGCGAACGACCGGCGCCGGATCCGCACGCTGCTGCGCGAGCTCGAAACCGCGCACGCGAACGGCGCGGCGGCCGTCGAAGCCGCGACCGACGCGAAGCTGCACGAGGCGATCGCGCTCGCGTCGCACAACACGATGTTCCTGCACCTGCATACGAGCGTGATCGGGATGCTGCGCGAGCACATCTCGATCAACGTGGCGGGCATGACGACGCACGACGAGCAGGCGTCCGAGCTGCTGTTGCTGCAGCACCGCGTCGTGTGCGACGCGATCTGCGCGCAGCGGCCCGAAGAGGCGCGCACCGCGATGCAGACGCATATCGACTACGTGCGCAGCCATTTCGAGCGCAGCGGCGATGCGCAGTGAGATTGGTTGGACCGCTTCGGGTCACGGCCCGTCCGGCGGGCGAATCAGGCGTGCGCGGGCATCGCCCCCGGCAATCCGCCGCGCGCGAGCTGCCGGGAGCCGCCGGGAGCCGCCCGCGCGATTGACCGGTTTATCGGCCGCCCACTAGAATCGGCCGGAACCGCGCGCCAGCCGCGCGCCGCGGCGAATGCGGACCGTCGTTCCGCCAGTCGAGGAAGCTCCCGTGCTCACGTCTTTCATCCGGCGCGCGCCGGCCGCGCCGTCATGGCGTGCCGCATGCCGCCCGGCCCGTGCGCTGGCCGTTTGCGCACTGCTGTCGCTCGTCGCCGCGTGCGCGACGCATCCGCCCGCCACCACGCTCGATCGCCCGGTTTCCCACGCGCTGCCGCCCGATACCGCGACGCCGTTGCGCGACGCACTGGCCGCGCCCGAGGCCGCGCATCCGGGCCAGTCGGGCTTCCGGCTGCTCGCCGACGGCGCGCAGGCGCTGCAGATGCGCATCGCGCTCGCACGCGCCGCGACGAAGACGCTCGACATGCAGTACTACATCACGACCGAGGACACGACGGGCAAGCTGCTGCTCGCCGCGGCGCTGTACGCGGCCGATCGCGGCGTGCGCGTGCGGATGCTGGTCGACGACCTGAACTTCCGCGATATCGACCGCGTGATGGCCGCGCTGAACACGCATCCGAACATCGAGATTCGCGTATTCAACCCGTTCGGCGCGTCGCGGCAGCGGATGGTCGAGCGCACGACCAACTTCTTCACGCGGATCGACAGCTTCACGCGCCGGATGCACAACAAGGCGATGATCGCGGACAACCAGATCGCGATCGTCGGCGGCCGCAATCTCGGCGACGAATACTTCAGCGCGAGCCCGACGCTGCAGTTTCGCGATCTCGACGTGCTCGCCGCCGGCCCCGTGACGAACGACGTCTCGGCGAGTTTCGACACATACTGGTCGAGCGCGAGCAGCTATCCGTTGCGGGTGCTGAATCATCAGGCTTTCGATCCGAAGGATCTCGACGCGATGCGCGACGAGCTGCGCAACCATTGGCGCCAGAACGCCGAGCCGTACAACGCGAAGCCGCTGAATGCGACGCCGCTCGCGCAGCAGATTGCGCGCGACGAACTCGGGCTCGTGTGGGCGCCGGCCGAGTTCAAGGTCGACGCGCCCGACAAGGTCGCGCAGCCGACCGACGCGTACGTGAGCCCGCCGATGCAGCGGCTCGTCGAGCTGACGCGCGGCGCGCAGCAGGAATTCCTCGCGTTCTCGCCGTACTTCGTGCCGCACGACGCGGGCGTGAAGATTCTCGGCGACACGACCGCGCGCGGCGTGCGCGTCGCGATCCTGACGAATTCGCTCGCCGCGACCGACGCGGTCGCCGTGCAGGCCGGCTATGGACCCTACCGCGTGCCGCTGCTGCAGCACGGCGTCGAGCTGTACGAGTTCAAGGCGCAGCCGGGTCGCCAGCGTCCGCGCCTGTTCGGATCGCGTTCGCGCGCGAGCCTGCACGCGAAGGCGTACGTGATCGACCGGAAAATCCTCGTGATCGGCTCGATGAACCTCGATCCGCGTTCCGCGCACCTGAATACCGAGTTGGCGCTGGTGATCCATAGCCCGACGCTCGCCGAGCAGGTCGCGAAGATCTTCGCGCGCGCGACGCAGCCGGACGAAAGCTATCGCGTGAGCCTCGTCGCGCCGGCCGGCGGCGGGTCGCCCGAACTCGAGTGGACGGGCACCGACGACGGCAAGCCGACGACCTATCACGTCGATCCGCACGCAGGGCTGATGCGCAACCTGATGACGGGCATTTTCATGCTGCTGCCGGTCGACGACCAGCTTTAAGGGGACGGAAGCGCTCCGGCTAAACCCGCGTTAACGCGGTATGGGGAAGGTGATATGGTTGTGCACGCAACCATCGTGGCGGCATGGCAGTTCGACGACACGGCCCGACGGCCCGCGCCACGCACACCCGCAACCGGAGTTCCCCATGCAACGTGTACCGAACCAGCCGTTCACGCGTCCGGCCCGCTTCTCGGAAGCCGAATGGCAGGCGCGCATGCAGCTCGCGGCCGCCTACCGCATTTTCGATTACCTCGGCTGGACCGAGCTGATCTACAACCACATTTCGCTGCGCGTACCCGGCGAGGACGGGCATTTCCTGATCAACCCGTTCGGACTCCATTACCGCGAGGTATGTGCGTCGAACCTCGTGAAGATCGACATCGACGGCAACCTGATCGGGCATTCCGACTGGCCGATCAATCCGGCCGGCTTCACGTTCCACAGCGCGATCCATGCGGCGCTGCCCGACGCGCACTGCGTGATGCACGTCCATACGACGCCCACGATGGCCGTGTGCTGTTCGCGTGACGGGCTGTCGTTTTCCAACTTCTATTCGGCGCAGCTGTACGGGAAGATCGCGTATCACGACTTCGAGGGCATCACCGTGCATCTGGAGGAGGGGCGGCGCATCGTCGAGAGCGCGGGCGGGCGGCCCGTGCTGCTGCTGCGCAACCACGGGCCGGTGACGATCGGCGCGACGCTCGCGCAGACGTTCTCGCTGATGTGGCTGCTCAACCGCGCGTGCGAGGTGCAGGTCGCGACGCATGCGATCGGCGATGCGCTGCCGATCGCGCCGCCGGTGCTCGAAGGATGCGTGCGCGATTCGCTGAATTTCGATCCGAAGCATGGCGCGGGGCAGGACGCGTTCGACGCGCTGCAGCGTATCGTCGATCGCATCGATCCCGGCTATCGCGCGTGACGTGCCGCGTGTGCCGGCGGCGCAGGCAAAAAAAACGCGGCCGGGTGGCCGCGTGAATACTCGCAGACTCCTTCGGACGAAGGAAACAAGCAACTGTGAAACGAAGTGTAGCGAAAGGCCGCGCGCGGATTCAGCCGTCAGGCTGCAAAGGTCCGTTCCAGCTTGACGCAGACTGACGTGACGCTGCGCGTCGCGCTGCGACGGTTCGCAGCATGGCCGTTCGGTGGGCTCCCGCAACGGCGGCGATCGACTACCATCCTATCTGGCGCCCCCGTTCGGGCGGCGTACAACGTCGTACAAGGAGAGTCCATGCTCAAGCTGCGTTTGCTCCAGGTCGCGTTACTCGCGGGCGTGCTGGCCGCCGGCAGTGCCGCCGCCGAAACGGTGCGCCTGTCCGCCAGCCTCCAGCCATCGAGTGAAGTGCCGCCCACGGCGACCAAGGGTTCGGGTAGCGTCGACGCCACGTACGACACGGCCACCCATACGCTGCAGTGGATCGCAACTTACGAACACCTCACGGGGCCGGCCACTGCCGCGCATTTCCACGGGCCCGCACCGGTCGGCCAGAACGCCGGCGTGCAGGTGCCGATTCCGAAGGACGAGCTGGCGAGCCCGATCAAGGGTTCGAAGGAACTCACCGACGCGCAGGTCACCGACCTGATGGGCGGCAAGTGGTACTTCAACGTCCATACGAAGGAGCATCCGGCCGGCGAGATCCGCGGCCAGGTGATGCCGGCGAACTGAGCGCCGGTGTTTGATTTAGAGGCACCTGTCGAGCGGTGCGGGAGCGTTCGCACGTACCATCGTCACACTGCGATTACGGAGTGCGTCCGATGAGTTGGCAAAGCAAGTTCGCCTGCTGGCTGCTGCGCTGGCAGTTTCGTCCCGAAACCACGCGTGAGGTGCTCGATCCCGCGCGTGCGCGGCGCTTTACCGACTTGCGGATGGTCGTGCCGCGCCGCGCGCCGTCGGGCTACCGGCTGCGCCAGTGTCATGGCGCAGGCGACGCGCCGCTGCGCGGCGAATGGCTCGAGCGCACCGACGCGAGCGCGGTTCGCGGGCCCGGCCGCACGCTGCTGTACATCCATGGCGGCGGCTATTACTTCTGTTCGACGAGGACCCACCGGCCGCTCGTGTTCGGCCTGACGAAGCGCGCGGGCGTGCGCTCGTTCTCGCTCGACTACCGGCTCGCGCCCGAAAACCGCTTTCCCGCCGCGCTTGACGACGCGCTCGCTGCCTATCGGCAACTGCTGGCGCTCGGTACGCCGCCCGAGTCGATCGTGCTCGGCGGCGATTCGGCGGGCGGCGGCCTCGCACTCGCGACGCTCGTCGCACTGCGCGACCGCGGCGAGCCGTTGCCGGCCGGCGCGATCCTGTTCTCGCCGTGGACCGATCTCGCGGCCACCGGCGCGACGTTGCGCACGAACGACGGCGCCGATCCGATGTTTGCCGGCGCGGCGCTGCCGAAGGCCGCGAAGCTGTACCTCGGCGACACGCCCGCGACGCATCCGTACGCGTCGCCGCTCTATGCGGACTTCACGGGCCTGCCGCCGCTGTATATCCAGGTCGGCAGCACCGAAGTGCTGCTCGACGATTCGCGCCGCGTCGCCGAGAAGGCGAAGGCGGCCGGCGTGGCGGTGGAGATCGAGGTGTGGCCGGACATGCCGCACGTATGGCAGCTGTACGCGCCGATGGTGCCGGAAGCGCGCGACGCGCTCGACCGTGCGGCCGCGTTCCTGCGCCGCGTCGCGGTCGAGCGTGCGGTTCAGCGGGTCGGCGAGGCGTCGATCGCCTGATAGGCGGCCTTGACGGCCACCGAGCCGTACTTGCGCTCGAGCCGGCGCACCGTGAAGTGGCCGTGTGCCATCTGCTGGAAGTGGTCGATGAACAGCGTGTTGACGGTCGCGCCGAGCACGGCGCCGATCGCAGGGATCGACTTCGCGGCCATCTGCTCGGTCACCTGCACCGAGAAGCGCGACGCCACCGTCTGCACGAGCTTGAACACGGCCGCCGAGCTGTGCGCGGCGATCCCTTTCGTCGTGATGTCCGACGACGCCTTCGAGATCGCCTGGGCGAGCGCGCCACGCAGTACGAAATAGCCGAGGTCGGCGTCCTCTTCCTGCTTGTCCGGGTTGCCGCCCATGCCGAGCACGGCCAGGCATTGCAACTGCGTATCGACCGACGTCAGGTCTTCGCCCTCGCTGCGCGCGATGTCGCACACCGAGCGAAAGATCAGCGTGGTCGTCACCGGCAGTTCGACCGGCAACGCGAGAAAGCCGAACGCACCGCCCGCCGCGCCGGTCGTCGCGACCGCGAGCTTGTGCAGCAGGTTGCTCGGCTTGTCGGGCTCGGCGTCCGGCGCCGGCGGCTTGCCGAGCGTGCGCAGCGCGATGTTCAGGCACTTGCGCAGCGCGAGCTGTGTCGCATCGTTGATCTTGCCGGTCGCGAAATCGGGCAGCCGCGCGATCATTTTCTCGACCGGCGCGCCGAGCATGCCGGTCAGCTTCATCGTCAGCGACGGGCTTTCCAGCACCTGCTTCGCGCGCCACAGCGCGTCCCGATCCTCCTGCGAAAGCGTCGTTGCAGGGGTGATTGAAATCGGTTCCATCTTTCTCCTTGGCGTGAACAGGCCCTAAACCGTCGCCCGCCTAGATTACTCCGCCATGCTAGAATTTTGAGATTGTTTGACTCGTCAAAAGTTGCACCAACAAAAAATGGCTGTCCACACTGCCGCCCATCATTCGAGCGGGCAAGTCCTGCCGTTCCGCGAATCGCTGATGGCGATGATCGGGATCTCGTTCGTGACCATGCTGGTCGCACTCGACCAGACCGTCGTCGGCACCGCGCTGCCGACCATCGTCGCCGAGCTTCGCGGTTTCGACCTGTACGCTTGGGTCGCGACCTCGTACCTGCTCAGTTCCGTGATCACGGTGCCGATCTTCGGCCGCCTCGGCGACTATTACGGCCGCAAGCCGTTCGTGATCGTGTCGATCGTCGTGTTCACCGCTGCATCCGTGCTGTGCGGGATGGCCAACGACATGCTGTACCTCGTGCTCGCGCGCGGGCTGCAGGGGATCGGCGGCGGGATGCTGGTCGGCACCGCGTTCGCGTGCATTCCCGACCTGTTCCCCGATTCCGTCGTGCGGCTGCGCTGGCAGGTGCTGATGAGCTCGGCGTTCGGCATCGCGAACGCGGTCGGCCCGTCGCTCGGCGGCGTGCTGACCCAGTCGTTCGGCTGGCGCTCGGTGTTCTACGTGAACCTGCCGGTCGGCCTGCTGTCGCTGTTCTTCGTGTGGCGCTACCTGCCGCACCTGCGCCACGTCGCGCACGATCGCAAGATGCGGCTCGACTGGCCGGGCGCGCTGCTGATCGCGCTGTCGCTCGGCGCGTTGCAGCTGTTCGTCGAATGGCTGCCGAAGTACGGCGTCGCGAGCTGGGCGTCACTGCTGCTCGTCGTCGCGGTCGCGGCCAGTGTCGGCCTGTGGCACTGGGAGAAGCGCTGCGCGCAGCCGATTCTGCCGTTCGACATGTTCGGCAACCGCGCGCTGTCGGCGCTGTTCGTTCTCGCGATCCTCGCCGGCTTCTCGATGTTCTCGCTGCTGTTCTACGCGCCGCTGCTGTTCCAGGGCGGCTTCGGGATGTCGCCGAAGGAAGCCGGGCTCGTGATCACGCCGCTCGTCGTGTTCATCACGATCGGCAGCATCATGAATGGCCGCGTCGTCACGCGCATCCGCAATCCGAACGCGATGCTGCACGTCGGCTTCGTGCTGTTCGCGATCGCGTGCGCGGGCATCGTCGTGTCGACCCACACGACGCCGACCTGGATGCTGATGGCGCTGATGGTCGCGGGCGGCATCGGGCTCGGTTTCGTATTGCCGAACCTCACCGTATTCGCGCAGCAGGCAGCCGGCCGCGAGCACCTCGGCATCGCGACGGCGCTGCTGCAGTCGCTGCGGATGGTCGGCGGGATGCTCGGCACCGCGCTGACGGGCACGCTCGTCAACCAGATGTACTCGGGCGGCGTGCGCAACGCGCTGACGGCCGATCATGCGATGCAGTGGCATGCGCAGCTCGCCGATCCGCAGATCCTGATCGATCGCGCAGCGCAGGGCGGTCTCGTCGCCGAGCTGACGCGTGCCGGGCATAATGGCGCGCTGCTGCTGGAAGCGGCCCGCGAATCGCTCGTCGGCGCGATTCACCTGGGCGTCGCGATGGCGGCCGTCATTGCCGTGGTGTCGGTGTGGCAGTGCCGTCGCGTACCGCCGATCGCGCTGCGGCGCAAGATCGAGCCGCACGTCGCGGCCGATTGACCGATCAGGCGATTCAACGATTCAACGATTTACCGGAAACGAAATCAGCGCATGGAAGAACAGGACCGCGTCGCGATCTTGCAGCAATTCGGACGCACTTATCGCGCGTTCATGACAGCGTTCGAAGCGCACGTCGGGCAGCCGATGCCGCGCTGGCGCATCATGGTCGCGCTGCACACGATGGGCGGGCATTCGTCGCAGAAGAAGCTCGTCGAAGTGCTGCGCATCGATCCGGGCGCGCTCACGCGCCAGTTGAAGTCGCTCGATGCGCTCGGCTGGATCCAGCGCGAATCCGATGCACGCGACAACCGCGTGACCAACGTCACGCTGACGGACGAAGGCCGCGCGGCATTCGACGCTTGCCTGCCGCGCCGCAAGGCGTTCATCGAACAGACGATGGCGCAGTTGCCGGACGATGTGCTGAATGCGTTGTCGGGTGCGCTCGCGATGCTGGAAACGCGCATCGCGGACGTCGGTCCGGCGCCGGTCGCGCGCTGAAACGCCGGGCAGGGCGGCGCGAGCGCGCCGCCGGCCGGCACATCATCCCTTCCCGATTCGATTCAGGTTCACAGCTCGATGCGCGTGCCCAGCAGCGCGAGGAACTGCGCGAGCCAGGCCGGGTGCGCGGGCCAGGCGGGTGCGGTGACGAACGGCGCGTCGGTCACGGCCGCGTCGACCGGAATGTCCGCGTATTCGCCGCCCGCGAGCTTCACCTCGGGCGCGCACGCCGGGTAGGCCGAAATGCGCTTGCCGCGGATCACGTCGGCGGCGGCGAGCAGTTGCGCCGCATGGCAGATCGCGGCGATCGGCTTGCCGGCTTCGGCGAACTCGCGCACGAGCGAGATCACCTTCGGATCCAGTCGCAGGTATTCGGGGGCACGGCCGCCCGCGATCGCGAGTGCGTCGTAGCGCGCGGCGTCGACGTCGTCGAATGCGGCATTCAGCGTGAACTGGTGGCCAGGCTTCTCGGTGTAGGTCTGGTCGCCTTCGAAATCGTGGATCGCGGTCTTGATCTTGTCGCCCGCGCGTTTGCCCGGGCAGACTGCATCGACGTGGTGGCCGACGGCCTGCAGCGCCTGGAACGGCACCATCGTTTCGTAGTCTTCGGCGAAATCGCCGGTCAGGAACAGGATCTTCTTCGCGGCCATGGCTTTCTCCAGTGAAGCAGCGTTGAAGGCCCGTTCGCGCCGTGCGCAACGGCCGCGAGGGGCCCCGAGGACGAAAGCGCAGTGTACTCCGGCAGATTGAAGCGCGCGTGACGGCCGCCCCGCGCGAGCGGCGGGGCGGGGCGCGCAATGGGCGTCAGAAGAACGTTTCGACGACTTCCGTCACGCGGAACTGCGGATCGAGCACGAGCACCTGGCGCCACTTGTCGAACGTCAGGCACGGGTGCGAGATGTCGAACGCGACCATGTCGCCGACCTTCACGTCCGCGCCCGGCGGGATCTGCAGGTACGCGTGCTGGTCCATCATCCCGGTCACGGCCCAGCCTTCGCTCGCGGCGACGTCGCGCGGCGCGGTGTCGCGGCCCGGGCGGAAGTGGCGCGCCGGCTCGGGCAGGCCCGCGTCGAACGCCGCGTCGCGCTTGCCGAGCGCGACGATCGCGCGGTCGGCTTCCGGCACCGACTGCACGTACGCCCACAGCTGCAGCGCCGGCAGCAGCCCTTCGCCCATCGTGCGCGCGATCGGGTTGCGTGCGAACACGTCGGTCTGCGCCTTCTTGTAGATGCCGACGTCGTGCGTCAGGTAGCAGCCCGGACGCAGCACGACTTCCGCGAAGCCCGCGTCGGACGCCTTCCTGAACTCTTCCGCGACCACGTCGTACCACGCCGAACCGGCGCCGGACAGGATCGCCGGCGTGCGCGCGAAGCGGCCTGCCTCGGCGAGTTCGCGCGTGAGCGCGACGGCTTCCTGCAGGAACGTGCGGATCTCGCCTTCCTCTTTCAGCACGCCTTCATAGAGTTCGATGCCGGCCAGCTTCAACGTGTCCGGATAGCGCGCGATCGCGGCCAGCACGGCCTCGCGCTGCGCGGCATCGCGCACGCCCGCGCGGCCGCCCGGCACGCCGAGCTCGATCAGCACGTTCAGCGATTTCTTCGCGTCGCCGAAGAAGCGGCCGAGCTGGTCGACGCTTTCCGCGGAATCGACGAGGCAGAAGAATTCGAAATCGGGATCCGACAGCAGCCCGGCGATGATCGTCATGTTCTGGCGGCCGACCAGCTGGTTCGCGAGCAGCACGCGCCGCACGCCGCCGTGATACGCGGCCTGCGTCTGGTGCGCAGTCGCGAGCGTGATGCCCCACGCGCCGGCGTCGAGCTGGCGGCGGAACAGTTGCGGCGCCATCGTCGTCTTGCCGTGCGGCGCGAACTGCACGCCATACTTCTGGACGAATGCCTGCATCCAGTTCAGATTGTGTTCGACGCGGTCTTCGTAAAGCACGGCGGCCGGCAGGCTGACGTCTTCGGCGAGCAGGTTCCATTCGAGCCGGCCTGCGTCGCCGAGCGGCACGCTCGCGCTCGGCAGATTGCCCAGACCCTTGCCGAACGGGTCGATCGTCGCTTCCTGATAGTTTGTAACTTTCATGTCATCCCGCTCCATCATCACTATGCATTGCACTGAAGTTGACACGCAGATGGTACAGAAAGTAGCATCTGCGCGGTGATGTTATTTAGTAACATCAAGCTTCGCACCCTTATCCGCAGATGAATACGCCCGCATCCCCGTCCGCTCCGCTCGCGGCCCCGCTCCAGCCGGCTGCGGCCGCCGCGCCGGTCCTCGACATCGTCGCGCGGATCGCCGAATGCGCGCCCGAGCTGCGTGAAGCCGAGCGCAAGGTCGCCGCGTTCATCCTCGCCGATCTTGCGCGCGCCGCGCATGCGAGCATCGGCGCGCTCGCGCGCGACGCGGAAGTCAGCGTCGCGACGGTCACGCGTTTCGCGAAAGCCGTCGGCTGCCGCGACGTACGCGAACTGAAGGTGCTCGTCGCGCAGGCGGCGGCCGTGGGCCAGCGCTTCCTGGTGCCGTCCGACGACGCGCCGGCCGACGATGCGAGCCCCGCGTCGATGGTCTACGACGAGATCCGCGTGGCGCTCGCGCACAACCATCAGTTGCTGCGCAACACGTCGTTCGAGGCAGCGGCCGACCTGCTCGCCGGCGCGAAGATGACGTACGTGTACGGGCAGGGCGGCGGCTCCACCGCGCTCGCCGACGAGCTGCGCTTCCGGCTCGTGCGCTTCGGCCGGCCGGTCGCGAGCTATCAGGACAGCGTGCTGCAGCGCATGGTGGCCGCGACGCTGTCGCGCGACACCGTGGTCGTCGCGCTGTCGGTGAGCGGGCGCGTGCCCGAGCTGCTCGAAAGCTGCCGGCTCGCGAAGCGCTACGGTGCGAAGCTGATCGCGATCACCGCGCCGGCGTCGCCGCTCGCGAAGCTCGCCGACCACCTGATCCCGGTCGTCGCATTCGAAACCGATTTCATTTACAAGCCTTCGACATCGCGTTACGCGATGATGATGGCGATCGACGTGCTCGTCACCGGAGTCGCATTGCGGCTCGGCGATGCGGGCCGAGAATCGCTGCGCCGCATCAAGCATGCGCTCGATGCGCACCGCGGCGGCGGAGACCGTCAACCGGTAGGAGACTGACCATGCATTCGCATCCCGAAGCCGCCGATACGCTGATCGTCGGCGCGCAGCTGTACGACGGCACCGGCGCACCGCCCGTCACGCGCGACGTCGCGATCCGCAACGGCCAGATCGCCGCGATCGGCAACCTGTCGAACTGGCTGGCCGAGAACGTCGTCGATGCGAACGGTCGCGCGTTGGCGCCGGGCTTCGTCGACGTGCACACGCACGACGACACGCACGTGATCCGCGCGCCGGAGATGATCCCGAAGATTTCGCAGGGCGTGACGACCGTGATCGTCGGCAACTGCGGGATCAGCGCATCGCCGGTCACGCTCGCCGGCGATCCGCCCGATCCGATGAATCTGCTCGGCGAGCGCGGCGCGTTCCAGTACCCGACCTTCGCCGATTACGTCGCGGCCGTGAACGCCGCGCATCCGGCCGTCAACGTCGCGGCGCTCGTCGGTCATACGGCGCTGCGCAACAACCAGATGGACCGCCTCGACCGCGCGGCGACCGACGGCGAGATCGCCGGGATGCGCGCGCAACTTGAAGAGGCGCTCGCGAACGGCGCACTCGGCCTGTCGTCGGGCCTCGCGTACGGCTCCGCGTTCGCGGCGCCGGCCGAGGAAGTGATGGCGCTCGCCGAGCCGCTTGCGAAAGCCGGCGCGCTGTACACGACGCACATGCGTACCGAATTCGACGCGATCCTCGATGCGATGGAGGAGGCGTACCAGGTCGGCCGCCATGCGCGCGTGCCGGTCGTGATTTCGCACCTGAAATGCGCGGGCCCGTCGAACTGGGGGCGCAGCACCGAGGTGCTCGCCTCGCTCGAAGGCGCGCGTCGTTACCAGCCGGTCGGCTGCGACTGCTATCCGTACAGCCGCAGCTCGTCGACGCTCGACCTGAAGCAGGTGACGGGCGACATCGACATCACGATCACGTGGTCGGAGCCGCACCCGGAAGTCGCGGGCAAGCTGCTGAAGGCGATCGCGGCCGACTGGGGCGTGACCGAGCAGGAAGCCGCGCAGCGCATCCGCCCGGCCGGCGCCGTGTACCACAACATGTCGGAGGACGACGTGCGCCGGATCCTGTCGCACCCCGCGACGATGGTCGGCTCCGACGGCCTGCCGAACGATCCGCTGCCGCATCCGCGGCTGTGGGGGGCGTTCCCGCGCGTGCTCGGCCATTACGTGCGCGACACGAACCTGCTGCCGCTCGAGGAGGCGATTCGCAAGATGACGTCGCTGTCGGCGCGCCGCTACGGGATCGCGAAGCGCGGCGAAGTGCAGGTCGGCTACCACGCCGATCTCGTGCTGTTCGATCCGGCGCGCGTGATCGACGCGGCGACGTTCGAGAAACCGCAGCAGCCCGCGCACGGGATCGACGCGGTGTGGGTGAACGGCGTGCTGACTTATGAAAACGGCCAGCCGACCGGCGAGCGCGCCGGCGGCTTCGTCGCGCGCGGCGAGCGCGTGGCGGCGAGTGCCGACGCCGCGTTCTGAGCGCGGCGGTTGTTCCGATCTTCCGCGCGTGCCGCAGCCGGCGCGCGCATCCGTAACCGAAATGTGAGGAGTGAAACGATGAAGCGATATGGCGTGGGCGAAGCGAAGGGAACCGGCGGCCAGGTGATGCCGTTCGCGCGTGCGGTCGAGGCCGACGGCTGGCTGTACGTGTCGGGCCAGACGCCGATGGTGAACGGCGAGGTCGTCGAAGGCGGGATCGTCACGCAGTCGAAGCAGACGATCGAGAACGTGATCGCGATCCTGAAGGAAGCCGGCTACGGCCTCGAACACGTCGTGCGCTGCGGCGTGTGGCTCGACGACGCGCGCGATTTCGCGTCGTTCAACAAGGTGTTCGTGTCGTACTTCGGCGAGCATCCGCCGGCACGCGCGTGCGTGCAGTCGAGCATGGTCATCGACTGCAAGGTCGAAGTCGACTGCATCGCGTACAAGGCGCCGGCGAAGTAACGCCGCAACGGCGAGCCGCTACGCAACGGGCCCGGCGCATTTACGTGCGCCGGGCCCGTTTTGTCATGTGCCGCGCACGGTTCGACCGTTGCTCGACACTCCTGCGGCGGCAACCGCCGCAACGCCACCCGCCGGTTCATGTAATGTGCCGCATGACCATACGGACGGGAAATACATGGAATGGGCTGCGCTGGTGCCGGAGCTGATCTGCTCGGACCTTGCCGGAAGCATTCGCTTCTATCGTGACGTGCTGGGATTCCGGATTCGCTTCGAGCGTCCCGAAGACGGCTTCGCCTATCTTGAAATCGGGCGGGCTCAGTTGATGCTCGAGCAGTACAGCCCGGAGGGCTGGCTGACCGGCCCGCTTGAGCCGCCGTTCGGGCGCGGGATCAATTTTCAGATCGAGGTCGATGCGCTCGACCCCATTCTCGACAGGATTCGCGCCGCGGGCGTGACGCTGTTCGTCGAGCCGCGTACGTCCTGGTATCGGGAGGACGAGATCGAGCATGGCCAGATCGAGATGCTGGTACAGGATCCCGACGGTTACCTGCTGCGCCTGGTGGAGATCCTGCCGGAGCGGCCGGCAAGCGGGTGAGCGCGGGCCGTCCGCGCTCCCGCGCGCAATGAAAAACGGCCCGGCCGGTTGAATCCGGTCGGGCCGTTTTGTCCGGGGTGGCGGCCACGCGTCGCCAATCGGGCACTGCGAACTGCGGCGGTCACCCGCCGTCGTCACTGCCGCGCGGTGCGTGCGTTGTCCGGCATCGGCTGGTTGTAGTTGGTGCGGAACGGGTTGATGTCGAGCCCGCCGCGACGCGTATAGCGCGCGTACACCGCGAGTTTCACCGGTTTGCACGCATGCAGGATGTCGAGGAAGATCCGCTCGACGCACTGCTCGTGAAAGCCCGTGTGATTGCGGAACGAGATGATGTAGCGCAACAGGCCCGCGTGGTCGATCTGCGGCCCGACGTAGTGGACCTGCACGCTGCCCCAGTCGGGCTGGCCCGTGACCGGGCAGTTCGAGCGCAGCAGGTCGGACACGAGCGTCTCCTCGACCGGCGCTTCGTCCTCGGCTGCCGACAGCAGCGACGGATCGGGTTCGTAGATGTCGGTATCGAGGTCGAGGCGGTCGAGCGACAGCCCGTCGAGCTCGTCCATCTCGAGCTTGCCGAAATCGTGCGCCGACACGAGCTGCACCGACACGGTCGCGCCGCATGCGGCCGACACGTCGCGTTTCAGCACGTCGCGCACCGCGTCGATCGAGTCGAACTTCGACTGCGCGAACGAGCCGAGATACAGCTTGAACGACTTCGATTCGACGATGGCCGGCGATTCGGCCGGCACATAGAACGTTGCGACCGCGACCTGCGGCTTGCCGCGTGCATTGAGCCACGACAGCTCGTATGCGTTCCAGATGTCGGTGCCGAAGAACGGCAGCGCCGACGTGATGCCGAGCTGCTCGCGCGCACCGGCGCGCGGGATCGGGAACAGCAGCGACGCGTCGTACTGCGCCGCGTAGACGGTGGCCTTGCCGAGCGGGGAATGTTCGGGATTCATCGTGTGACGCCTTTACGACAGGAAGAGGCGGTAAGCCGGGTTGGCGCTCTCTTCGACATACGGATAGCCGAGTGCCGCGAGGAAGCGTTCGAATTCGGCGCGATCGGCCTGCGGCACCTGCAGCCCGACGAGGATCGAGCTGTAATCCGCGCCCTGGTTACGATAGTGGAACAGGCTGATGTTCCAGTCCGGCGCCATCGACGACAGGAACTTCATCAGCGCGCCCGGCCGCTCCGGGAATTCGAAGCGGAACAGGCGCTCGTCGAGCGCGAGCGGCGAGCGGCCGCCGACCATGTAGCGGATGTGTTCCTTCGACAGCTCGTCGTGCGTCAGGTCGACGCTCTTGAAACCGTGCGACTCGAAGTTCGCGGCGATCTCCGCCGATTCGCCGCGCCGCTTGATCTGCACGCCGACGAAGATGTGCGCGGACTGCGCATCGGCGATCCGGTAGTTGAACTCGGTGACGTTGCGGTCGCCGACGAGCGAGCAGAAGCGCTTGAAGCTGCCGCGTTCCTCGGGGATCGTGACCGCGAACACGGCTTCGCGCGCCTCGCCGACTTCCGCGCGTTCGGCCACGAAGCGCATCCGGTCGAAGTTCATGTTCGCGCCGGACGTGACCGCGACGAGCGTCTGGTTCTCGATTCCTTCGCGTTCCGCGTACAGCTTCGCGCCCGCGACCGCGAGCGCGCCGGACGGCTCGAGCACGCTGCGCGTGTCCTGGAATACATCCTTGATCGCCGCGCACAGCGCGTCGGTGTTGACCGTTACGACGCCGTCGAGGAATTCGCGGCACAGCCGGAAGGTTTCCTCGCCGACGAGCTTCACCGCCGTGCCGTCCGCGAACAGGCCGACCTCGCTCAGCTCGATGCGCTCGCCGGCGTCCAGCGACTGCGCCATCGCGCACGAATCCTCGGCCTGCACGCCAATGACCTTGATCTCCGGGCGCACGGCCTTCACGTACGCGGCGACGCCGGACGCGAGCCCGCCGCCGCCGATCGGCACGAAGATCGCGTGGATCGGGCCCTGGTGCTGGCGCAGGATCTCCATCGCGATCGTGCCCTGGCCGGCGATCACGTACGGATCGTCGAACGGGTGGACGAACGTGAGGTCGCGCTCCTGCTGCACCTTGACCGCGTGCGCATACGCGTCGCTGTACGATTCGCCCGCCTGGATCACCTCGACGCTCGGGCCGCCGTGCGCGCGCACCGCATCGACCTTCACCTGCGGCGTCGTGACCGGCACGACGATCACGGCCTTCACGCCCATCCGGGCTGCCGAGAAGGCGACACCCTGCGCGTGATTGCCGGCCGACGCCGTAATCACGCCGCGCGCGAGCGCGTCGGCCGGAATGTGCGCCATCTTGTTGTACGCGCCGCGCAGCTTGAACGAGAACACCGGCTGGTTGTCCTCGCGCTTCAGGTAGACGGCATTGTGCAGCCGGGCCGACAGGTTGCGGGCGGGTTCGAGTTCCGTCTCGATCGCGACGTCGTAGACGCGCGCGGTGAGGATTTTTTTCAGGTAATCGTGGGGTGCCATGGGCGCTCGCGTGCAGTGCGGAAGCAGACGGTAAAGGATCAATGATAGCGCCAAGGGTCCGCCCGCATGCAAGCGGCATGCCGGGCGAGCGGTCGCGGCGGCGCGCGCAGGGGGCGTGCGCGACACGAAACGTCCTTTTTTTACCGGCTTAACCGTACGGTTACCGACCGGACGGGCGGCGAATGATCGCACGAAACCGCGCCGAACCCCGCCCGGCGCGGCTGGAGGCGATAGCCCCACGACCTGTCCGGCGTGTCACGGATGGCCCGATCATGGGTTAGAATTCCGTTTTGAATCAAGGATCGGAAGATGCAGAGGCACCCTCGGATCGCACCGTTGAAGCCGACGCTGCGCGCAGCCAGCCCCGCGGCCGAACGGCATGCGCGCCGCGCGCGATCGTGCTGATCGTTCCGAGTGCCGCCAGGCCCTGTCGCCGGCCAGGAGGGGCAAGTCGCCCGCTCCGGCCCCATGAAGGACAGCCGCGCGCCTGGTAACAGAACAGATTTCCCCAAGATTGCGCCCACGCGCTTGCCGACGCCCGTGCACGGTGTATCGGCCCTCCGAGTCGTCCGAACATGAACGCACCACAAGTTTTCGATCCGCATGGCGCGGCCGCCGCCGTCGCCGCTGACCCCGCGCCCCGCTTGCGCGAGATTCCCTATAACTACACGTCCTTCTCGGATCGCGAGATCGTGATCCGCCTGCTCGGCGAGGAGGCGTGGTCGGTGCTCGACGAACTGCGTGCCGAGCGCCGCACGGGCCGCTCGGCACGGATGCTGTATGAAGTGCTCGGCGACATCTGGGTCGTGCGCCGCAATCCGTACCTGCAGGACGACCTGCTCGACAACCCGAAGCGCCGCGCGCTGCTGATCGAGGCGCTGAACCACCGCCTGACCGAGATCGGCAAGCGCCGCAGCGCGGATCTCACCGAGCACCGCGACGACGCGGGCCGCGAGCGCGCATCGCGCGTCGAGATGCTCGAAACCGCCGCACAGCGCGCGGTCAACGAGTTCGCCGACGAATTCGAGAAGATGGCCGACCTGCGCCGCCGCGCGACCAAGGCGCTCGGCCGCTGCACGGAGAAGGACAATATCCGCTTCGACGGCCTGTCGCGCGTGTCGCACGTGACCGACGCGACCGACTGGCGCGTCGAATACCCGTTCGTCGTGCTGACGCCCGACACCGAAGCCGAGATCGCGGCGCTGATCAAGGCGTGCTTCGAGCTCGGCCTGACCGTGATCCCGCGTGGCGGCGGTACCGGCTACACGGGCGGCGCGGTGCCGCTCACGCCGTTCTCCGCCGTCATCAACACCGAAAAACTCGAACAGCTCGGCGCGGTCGAGCTGACCGAACTGCCGGGCGTCGCGCACAAGGTGCCGACGATTTTCTCCGGCGCGGGCGTCGTCACGCGCCGCGTGACCGAGGCGGCCGAAGCGGCCGGCTACGTATTCGCGGTCGATCCGACGTCGCTCGACGCATCGTGCATCGGCGGCAACGTCGCAATGAATGCGGGCGGCAAGAAGGCCGTGCTGTGGGGCACCGCGCTCGACAACCTGGCCTGGTGGCGGATGGTCGACCCGGACGGCAACTGGCTCGAAGTCACGCGCCACGAGCACAACCAGGGCAAGATCCACGACATCGCAGTCGCGCGCTTCGAGCTGAAGTGGTTCGACGGTGCGTACGCGCCGGGCGAGAAGCTGCTGAAGACCGAGATGCTCGAGATCGAAGGCCGCCGGTTCCGCAAGGAAGGGCTCGGCAAGGACGTCACCGACAAATTCCTCGCCGGCCTGCCGGGCGTGCAGAAGGAAGGCTGCGACGGGCTCATCACGTCCGCGCGCTGGGTGCTGCACAAGATGCCCGCGCACACGCGAACCGTCTGCCTCGAGTTCTTCGGCCAGGCGCGCGAGGCGATCCCGAGCATCGTCGAGATCAAGGATTACCTGTTCGAAACGTCGAAGCAGGGCGGCGCGATCCTCGCGGGCCTCGAGCACCTCGACGAGCGCTACCTGCGCGCGGTCGGCTACGCGACCAAGAGCAAGCGCAATGCGTTCCCGAAGATGGTGCTGATCGGCGACATCGTCGGCGATGACGCCGACGCGGTCGCGCACGCGACGTCCGAAGTGATCCGGATGGCGAACGGCAAGAGCGGCGAAGGCTTCGTCGCGATCAGCGCGGAGGCGCGCAAGCGCTTCTGGCTCGACCGCAGCCGCACGGCCGCGATCGCGAAGCACACGAACGCGTTCAAGATCAACGAAGACGTCGTGATCCCGCTGAACCGGATGGGCGAGTACACCGACGGCATCGAGCGGATCAACATCGAGCTGTCGCTGAAGAACAAGCTGCAGCTCGTCGATGCGCTCGAAGCGTTCTTCCGCGGCGGCAACCTGCCGCTCGGCAAGACCGACGACGCGAACGAGATCCCGAGCGCCGAACTGCTGGAAGATCGCGTGCAGCAGGCGCTGGAGTTGCTCAAGCGCGTGCGCGCACGCTGGGAATTCGTGCGCGACCGGCTCGACCAGCCGCTGCGCGAGGCGCAGCACTATCTCGTGCAGCTCGGCTACGAAGCGCTCGCCGAGAAGTTCGCGGATCGCGCGGACGAGCAGCCGGGCGCGACCGTGTTCCACATCACGCAGGACCGCACGGTCCGCATCTCGTGGAAGCAGGAGATCCGCGCGGAACTGCGCGCGATCTTCAACGGCGGCGCGTTCAAGCAGATCCTCGACGAAGCGCAGGCGATCCACAAGCGCGTGCTGCGCGGCCGCGTGTTCGTCGCGCTGCACATGCACGCGGGCGACGGCAACGTCCACACGAACATCCCGGTCAACTCCGACAACTACGAGATGCTGCAGGACGCGCACGCGTCGGTCGCACGCATCATGAAGCTGGCGCGCTCGCTCGACGGCGTGATCTCCGGCGAGCACGGGATCGGCATCACGAAGCTCGAGTTCCTGACCGACGACGAGATCGCCGAATTCCGCGCGTACAAGCAGCGCGTCGACCCGAACGGCCGTTTCAACAAGGGCAAGCTGCTCGACGGCGCCGATCTGCGCAACGCCTATACGCCCAGCTTCGGGCTGATGGGCTACGAATCGCTGATCATGCAGCAGTCCGACATCGGCGCGATCGCCGATTCGGTGAAGGACTGCCTGCGCTGCGGCAAGTGCAAGCCGGTGTGCGCGACGCACGTGCCGCGCGCGAACCTGCTGTACAGCCCGCGCAACAAGATCCTCGCGACGTCGCTGCTGGTCGAGGCGTTCCTGTACGAGGAGCAGACGCGCCGCGGCGTGTCGATCAAGCACTGGGACGAGTTCAACGACGTGGCCGACCACTGCACGGTGTGCCACAAATGCGCGACGCCGTGCCCGGTGAAGATCGACTTCGGCGACGTCACGATGAACATGCGCAACCTGTTGCGCAAGATGGGCAAGAAGAAGTTCAACGCCGGCAATGCGGCGGGCATGTTCTTCCTGAACGCGACCAATCCGCAGACGATCAACATCGCGCGCAGTGCGATGATGGGCGTCGGCTACAAGGTGCAGCGCTTCGCGAACGACATGCTGAAGAAGGTCGTGACGAAGCAGACGCAGCACCCGCCCGCGACGGTCGGCAAGCCGCCCGTCGTCGAGCAGGTGATCCACTTCGTCAACAAGAAGATGCCGGGCAACCTGCCGAAGAAGACGGCGCGCGCGCTGCTCGACATCGAGGACAACAAGATCGTGCCGATCATCCGCAACCCGAAGTCGACGACCGTCGATTCGGAAGCGGTGTTCTACTTCCCGGGCTGCGGCTCCGAGCGCCTGTTCTCGCAGGTCGGCCTCGCGACGCAGGCGATGCTGTGGGAAGCCGGCGTGCAGACCGTGTTGCCGCCGGGCTACCTGTGCTGCGGCTATCCGCAGCGCGGCTCGGGCCAGTACGACAAGGCCGAGAAGATCGTCACCGACAACCGCGTGCTGTTCCACCGCGTGGCGAACACGCTGAACTACCTCGACATCAAGACGGTGGTCGTGTCGTGCGGTACCTGCTACGACCAGCTCGCGGGCTACGAATTCGACAAGATCTTCCCGGGTTGCCGGATCATCGACATCCACGAGTTCCTGCTCGAGAAGGGGATGAAGCTCGACGGCGTGTCGGGCACGCGCTACATGTATCACGACCCGTGCCACACGCCGATCAAGACGATCGACCCGGTGAAGCTCGTCAACGAGCTGATGGGCGCGGAGAAGGACGGCTACAAGATCGAGAAGAACGATCGCTGTTGCGGCGAATCGGGCACGCTCGCGGTCACGCGCCCGGACGTGTCGACGCAGGTCCGCTTCCGCAAGGAAGAGGAGATCCGCAAGGGCGCCGCGAAGCTGCGCGCGATTCCCGTCGTGGCCGGCGATGCGCCGGCGCCGGCCGCCGCGGCCGCGAACGGCCCGGACGTGAAGATCCTGACGAGCTGCCCGTCGTGCCTGCAGGGCCTGTCGCGCTACAGCGAGGATGCGAACCTCGAAGCCGACTACATCGTGGTCGAAATTGCGCGCCAGGTGCTCGGCGAGAACTGGATGGCCGATTATGTCGCACGTGCCAACAATGGCGGGATCGAGCGCGTGCTGGTCTAATGCGGGCATGACGACCGCCCGACCGGGCCAGGAATGAGCGGGCGCCGGCGCGGCAATGCCGGCGCCTGTCCACATGGGAGCGACGATGGAATGCGTGTTTTGCCGTGAAGACGGCGGCGATCTGCTCTGGCAGGACGATGCGGTGCGCGTCGTTCTCGCGACGGGCGAGCACGACTACCCGGGCTTCTGCCGGGTGATCTGGGGCGCGCACGTGGCCGAGTTCTCCGATCTCGGCGAATCCGAGCGGGCCCACCTGATGCGCGTGGTCTACGCGGTCGAGCGGGCCGTGCGCCGCGTGATGCAGCCGAACAAGGTGAATCTCGCGAGCCTCGGCAACATGGTGCCGCACGTGCACTGGCACGTGATCCCGCGCTTTTCCAACGACGCCCACTTCCCGCAGCCCGTCTGGGCGCCGCGCCAGCGCAGCGTGTCCGAGGCGCTGTTGCGCACGCGCGCCGCGCAGGCCTCGCTGCTGCACAATGCGGTGCGCGAGGAAATTCAACGCATGACCGATTCGAGGCAACCATGAGCGGTTTGACTTCCACGACGCCGATTCCGTCCGGCGTCGTCGTGCACGCGGTGTCGCGCGTGCTCGAATTGCAGTACCCGAACGGCGACAGCTACCGGATTCCGTTCGAGCTGATGCGCGTCTATTCGCCGTCGGCCGAGGTGCGCGGACACGGGCCCGGCCAGGAGACGCTGCAGACCGGCAAGCGCGAGGTGACGATCACGGCGCTCGAGGGCGTCGGCAACTACGCGCTGCAGCCGACGTTCTCCGACGGCCATTCGACCGGCATCTACTCGTGGGATCTGCTGTACGAACTGGCGACGCAGCAGGATGCGCTGTGGCGCGACTATTTCGACAAATTGAAGGCAGCGGGCGTCGAGCGCGACGCCCCGATGCAGGCGGCCTCCGCGTCGCACGGCCACTGCCACTGAAATCGACGGCGCCCGCTCGGCGCCGTCTTGCCATTTACTGAGGATCAACGCGATGAGCAAAACCCACTTCGGCTTCGAAAGCGTCGAGGAAAACGAAAAAGCGAAGAAAGTGGCGGGGGTGTTCCATTCGGTCGCGAGCAACTACGATCTGATGAACGACCTGATGTCGGCGGGCATGCACCGCGCGTGGAAGGCGTTCACGATCGCGCAGGCGAACGTGCGCCCCGGTTTCAAGGTGCTCGATATCGCGGCCGGCACCGGCGACCTGACGAAATCTTTCAAGAAGGCGGCCGGGCCGACGGGCGAGGTCTGGCATACGGACATCAACGAATCGATGCTGCGCGTCGGCCGCGACCGGCTGCTCGACAAGGGGATCGTGACGCCGTCGCTGCTGTGCGACGCGGAGAAAATTCCCTTTCCGGACAACTACTTCGATGTGGTCACGGTCGCGTTCGGGCTGCGCAACATGACGCACAAGGATGCCGCGCTGGCAGAGATGCGCCGCGTGACGAAGCCCGGCGGCCGCGTGATGGTGCTGGAATTCTCGAAAGTCTGGGATCCGCTGAAAAAAGCGTACGATCTGTATTCTTTCAAAGTATTACCGTGGCTTGGTGACAAGTTCGCGAAAGATGCTGAAAGTTACCGGTATCTTGCTGAATCTATCCGGATGCACCCCGATCAGGACACGCTGAAGACGATGATGGAACAAGCGGGCCTCGATGCCGTCAAATATTACAATTTGTCAGGTGGCGTGGTAGCTTTACACCTAGGAACCAAGTACTAAGGGGTTCTTTCCATACATTCGCCTTACATCTGGAGAAGCTGATGTCCGAAACGCGTTCGTTGTTCAACCGTAGCAAGCCGTCGAAGCCGTGGGCTCGACGGGTCGGCACGCTGCTGATGGTCGGCCTGCTCACGGCCGGCACGTTCGCATCGCTCGACGCTGAAGCCAAGCGCATGGGCGGCGGGCGCAGCATCGGCCGGCAGAATTCCACCGTCACGCAGCGCCAGGCCACGCCGCCCGCGCAGCAGCCGATGCAGCAGGCCGCGCCGTCGCAGGCGCAGCGTGCGAATCCGGCCACGCCCACGCCGGCCGCGCAGCCCAACCGCTCGCGCTGGCTCGGGCCGATCGCCGGCCTCGCGGCCGGTCTCGGCATCGCGGCGCTGCTGTCGCACTTCGGCCTCGGCGGCGCGTTCGCGAGCATGATGGCGAACGTCATCGTGATTGCGCTGCTCGCGATGGTCGGCATCTGGCTGATCCGCAAGTTCATGAACCGCCGTCGCCCGCAAGAGCCGGCGTACTCGGTCGGCGGCTCGGCGTCGTCGTCGGGCGGCTACTCGCAAAGCCCGTCGTTCCAGCAAGGCAATACCGGCAGCAACTATGCCGGCAGCGGCAGCAGCTATGCGAACGAAGCGCAGGGCGTGTTCGGCGGCGGTGCAGCGGCCGCCGGCGCGGCAGCGGCTACGGCGGCACCGCTCCAGGTGCCGGCCGGCTTCGATTCCGAAGCGTTCCTGCGCAGCGCGAAGGTCTACTTCGTGCGCCTGCAGGCGGCGTGGGATCAGGGCAACCTGGCCGACATCCGCGAGTTCACGACGCCCGAAATGTTCGCCGAAATCAAGATCGACCTCGATTCGCGCGGCAACGAGGCGAACCAGACCGACGTCGTGCAGCTCGACGCGGAACTGGTTGCCATCGAGGATCGCGGCATCGAGCAATCGGCGAGCGTGCGTTTCCACGGCCTGATCCGCGAATCGGCGAGCGCGTCGGTCGCACCGTTCGACGAGGTGTGGAACCTGTCGAAGTCGGGCAGCCAGGGCTGGCTGCTCGCGGGTATCCAGCAGATCAACACGCACTGAGCGTGCCCGGCGGCCCACGCCGCCGGGCACCCGGACGACGGCCGCCGCACTGCGACCGCTTGCCGCCCGGGTGTGCGGTCAGGCACGGTCTGCCGACGATCCGACGTTACAATAGAAACCCGCGTGGGCGCCCGGCCTGCGCGGGTTTTTTCTTTCCCAGCCCGATGACCTTTGCCGCCAAGCCATTTGCTGCTGCTGTCAATCACCTGCTCGCGCGCGAATCATGGGCGCGCGACCGCCTGATTCCTTATGCGGGCAAGACTGCCCGGATCGACGTGCCCCCCGTGACGCTCACGCTGCTGGTGCAGCCCGACGGCTATCTGTCGGCCGTCGACGCGCACGATGCGCAACAGGTCGACGTGTCGATCGCGCTCGCCGGCGACACGGTCGCCGCGTTCCTGCAGGGCGGCCAGGCGGCCGTGATGAAGCACGTGAAGATCGAGGGCGACGCGGAATTCGCGACGCAGATCGCGAAGCTGGCCGAGCACTTGCGCTGGGAACCTGAAGAAGATCTCGCGAAGCTGGTCGGCGACGCGGCGGCATACCGGATCGCGACGGTCGTGCGCGACGCCGGTTCGCGCGCGCGACGCACCGGCCGCAACGTGCTCGATTCCGTCGCCGAATACTGGCTCGACGAGAACCCGCAAGTCGTCCGGCGCACGTCGCTCGGCGGCTTCGACGCCGAACTGGCGCGCGCACGCGATGCGCTCGCGCGGGTCGAAAAGCGGGTCGAGCGACTCGAACAAAAAATCGGCGCGCGCACGGGCCCAGGCCCGCGCGGCGCGCACTGAGGGCCGCAGGGCATGCGCATTTTCCGTTTCATCAAGATTGTCTACACCGTCATCCGCTTCGGTCTCGACGAAGTGATGCTGTCCCGGATCGACGACCGGCGCGTGAAGCTGCTGTTGCGGATCACGACGATCGGCCGCCGTTATTCCGATCCGCCCGCCGTGCGGCTGCGTCACGCGCTC
Source organism: Burkholderia sp. BCC1999 (assembly GCF_905339975.1). Lineage (NCBI taxonomy): Bacteria > Pseudomonadati > Pseudomonadota > Betaproteobacteria > Burkholderiales > Burkholderiaceae > Burkholderia > Burkholderia sp. BCC1999. The sequence goes on from NZ_CAJPHP010000016.1 coordinate 46,365, forward strand.
GAAAGCCTCGGCCCGATCTTCGTGAAGTTCGGCCAGGTGCTGTCGACGCGTCGCGACCTGCTGTCGGTCGATTTCGCGAACGAACTCGCGAAACTGCAGGACCAGGTGCCGCCGTTCGATTCGGCCGTCGCGATCTCGATCATCGAGAAGTCGCTCGGTGCGCCGGTCGACGAGCTGTTCGACGAATTCGAGCGTGAGCCGATCGCGAGCGCGTCGATCGCGCAGGTGCATTTCGCGAAGCTGAAGCAGGGCGTGCATGCGGGCAAGGCCGTTGCGGTGAAGGTGCTGCGCCCGAACATGCTGTCCGTGATCGACTCGGATCTCGCGCTGATGCGCGACATCGCCATCTGGACGGAGCGCATGTGGGCCGACGGCCGCCGCCTGAAGCCGCGCGAGGTCGTCGCCGAATTCGACAAGTACCTGCACGACGAACTCGACCTGATGCGCGAGGCCGCGAACGGCAGCCAGCTGCGCCGCAACTTCGCGGGCCTCGACCTGCTGCTCGTGCCCGAGATGTTCTGGGATTTCTCGACGTCGCAGGTGCTCGTGATGGAGCGCATGACGGGTGTGCCGATCAGCCAGGTCGAGACGCTGCGCTCGGCCGGCGTCGACATCAAGAAGCTCGCGCGCGAAGGCGTCGAGATCTTCTTCACCCAGGTGTTCCGCGATGGCTTCTTCCATGCGGACATGCACCCCGGCAACATCCAGGTGAGCCTCGACCCGAGTACGTTCGGGCGCTATATCGCGCTCGATTTCGGGATCGTCGGCGCGCTGTCCGATTTCGACAAGAACTACCTCGCGCAGAACTTCCTCGCGTTCTTCAAGCGCGACTACCACCGCGTCGCGACGCTGCACCTCGAATCGGGCTGGGTGCCGCCCGAGACGCGCGTCGAAGAACTCGAAAGCGCGATTCGCGCGGTGTGCGAGCCGTATTTCGATCGTGCGCTGAAAGATATTTCGCTCGGCCAGGTGCTGATGCGCCTGTTCTCGACGTCGCGCCGCTTCAACGTCGAGATCCAGCCGCAGCTCGTGCTGCTGCAGAAGACGATGCTGAACGTCGAAGGGCTCGGCCGCTCGCTCGACCCCGAGCTCGACCTGTGGAAGACCGCGAAGCCGTACCTCGAGCGCTGGATGACCGAGCAGATCGGCCTGCGCGGCTGGTACGAGCGCTTCAAGGTCGAGGCGCCGCAGTGGAGCAAGACGCTGCCGCAACTGCCGCGCCTGATCCATCACGCGATGGCCGCGCGCCATGACGCACCGCGCGCCGCGAGCGAGGACCTGATGCGCCAGATCCTCGTCGAGCAGAAACGTACCAACAGGCTGTTGCAGGCGCTGCTGATCTTCGGCCTGTCGGTCGGCGTCGGCGCGCTGGCTGCGCGCGTGCTGTTCGCGCTCGCGTACGGCGCCTGACCGAAAGGAGCAACGCGATGTCCGATCCGAAGCAACCGGCTGCACCGACGGCCGCCGATTTCGCGACGCGCGACCCCGGCAACGCGTCGTTCTGGGACGAGCGCTTCGAGCGTGGCGTGACGCCGTGGGAATTCGGCGGCGTGCCCGAGGGCTTTCGCGCGTTTGCGCATCGGCTCGAGCCGTGCACGGTGCTGATTCCCGGCTGCGGCAGTGCGCAGGAGGCCGGGTGGCTCGCACAGGCCGGGTGGCCCGTGCGCGCGATCGATTTCGCCGCGCAGGCGGTGGCTGCCGCGAAGGCGCAGCTCGGCGCGCACGCGGACGTCGTCGAGCAGGCCGATTTCTTTACGTACCGGCCGCCGTTCGACGTGCAGTGGGTGTACGAGCGCGCGTTCCTGTGCGCGTTGCCGCCGGCCATGCGCACGGGCTACGCGGCACGGATGGCCGAGCTGTTGCCCGTGGACGGATTGCTGGCCGGCTATTTCTTCGTGATGGCGAAACCGAAGGGGCCGCCGTTCGGAATCGAGCGTGCGGAACTCGATGCGCTGCTCGCGCCGCACTTCGAGTTGATCGAGGATTTGCCCGTGACCGATTCGCTGGCCGTGTTCGAAGGGCATGAGCGCTGGCTCACGTGGCGCCGCCGCTGATGCACGGGCGTAGCGGCCGTTGCCGGATCGCGCCAGGGTTTCGGCTATAATTCAAGGTTTTGCAAGCTGTTTCCAGTTTCCGCGGGAAAAATATCATGCCGATCTACGCCTATCGATGCGAAGCGTGTGGTTTCGCGAAGGACGTGCTCCAGAAGATGAGCGACGCGCCGTTGTCGCAGTGCCCGGAATGCGGGAAGGATGCGTTTCGCAAGCAGGTCACTGCCGCGGGCTTCCAGTTGAAGGGTTCGGGTTGGTACGTCACCGATTTCCGCGGCGGTTCGGGTGGCGCCAGCGCGCCGGCGACCGCGTCGGCTGACGCGGCTGCGGCGGCGCCCGCCGCGGCGGAGCCGGCAGCGGCCGCGCCGGCCGCTGCGAGTTCCGAAAGCACGACGTCGACGAGCGCCGCGCCCGCCCCGGCTGCAGCGCCCGCCGCCAGTAGTTGACCGTCGCGGTCCGACCGGGCCGCGACCACCCCGCGCCGCCGCCGGCGCGGTTCATTGACGGCAGATGATGAAAAAGACGACCCTGAAATCGGTGTTTCTGACCGGCCTGCTGGTTCTCGTCCCGCTCGCGATCACGCTGTGGGTGCTCGGCCTCATCATCGGCACGATGGACCAGACGCTGCTCCTGCTGCCCGAATCGTGGCAGCCCGAGCGGATGCTCGGCTTCCATCTGCCGGGGATCGGCGCGGTGCTGACGCTTGCGTTCATCTTCGTCGTCGGTCTGGCCACGCGGAATTTCGTCGGCCAGAAGCTCGTCACCTGGTGGAACGCGGTCGTGCGTCACATCCCGGTCGTGGGGCCGATCTACACGAGCGTCAAGCAGGTGTCGGACACGCTGCTGTCGAGTAGCGGCAACGCGTTCCGCAAGGCGCTGCTGATCGAATATCCGCGCCGCGGCTCGTATACGATCGCGTTTCTGACCGGCACGCCCGGCGGCGACGTGCTCAATCATCTGACGGAAGAATACGTGAGCGTGTATATCCCGACGACGCCGAACCCGACGTCGGGCTTCTTCCTGATGCTGCCGAAGAGCGAAGTCATCGAACTCGACATGTCGGTCGATGCCGCGCTCAAGTACATCGTCTCGATGGGCGTCGTGGCGCCTCCGGCGCCGGCTCCGGCGCCCGCCCGCCGCCCCGTCGAGCCGCCGCTGTAAGTAAAGAATCATCGCCCGGGCCGCGCGTTGCGGCGCCCGTTGATCAAACCGAACGAAAGCAAACATCATGTCGATGCGTACTGAATACTGCGGTCTCGTGACCGAACACCTGCTGGGCCAAACCGTGTCGCTGTGCGGCTGGGTGCAGCGCCGCCGCGATCACGGCGGTGTGATCTTCATCGACCTGCGCGATCGTGAAGGCCTCGTGCAGGTAGTGTGCGACCCGGATCGCGCGGAGATGTTCGCGACCGCCGAAGGCGTGCGCAACGAGTTCTGCGTGCAGATCAAGGGCCTCGTGCGCAACCGTCCGGAAGGCACGGTCAACGCCGGCCTGAAGAGCGGCAAGATCGAAGTGCTGTGCCACGAACTGAACGTGCTGAACGCGTCGGTCACGCCGCCGTTCCAGCTCGACGACGACAACCTGTCGGAAACGACGCGCCTCACGCACCGCGTGCTCGACCTGCGCCGCCCGCAGATGCAGCACAACCTGCGCCTGCGTTACCGCGTCGCGATCGAGGCACGCAAGTACCTCGACGAGCAGGGCTTCATCGACATCGAAACGCCGATGCTGACGAAGAGCACGCCGGAAGGCGCGCGCGACTACCTCGTGCCGTCGCGCGTGAACGCGGGCCAGTTCTTCGCGCTGCCGCAGTCGCCGCAGCTGTTCAAGCAGCTGCTGATGGTCGCGAACTTCGACCGTTACTACCAGATCACCAAGTGCTTCCGCGACGAAGACCTCCGTGCCGACCGTCAGCCGGAATTCACGCAGATCGACTGCGAAACGTCGTTCCTCGGCGAGCAGGAAATCCGTGACCTGTTCGAAGACATGATCCGTCACATCTTCAAGACGACGATCGACGTCGATCTCGACGCGAAATTCCCGGTGATGCCGTACTCGGAAGCGATGGCGCGTTTCGGTTCGGACAAGCCGGACCTGCGCGTGCAGCTCGAATTCACCGAGCTGACCGACGCGATGAAGGACGTCGACTTCAAGGTGTTCAGCACGCCGGCCAACGCAAAGGACGGCCGTGTCGCGGCACTGCGCGTGCCGAAGGGCAGCGAACTGTCGCGCGGCGACATCGACGGCTACACGGAATTCGTGCGCATCTACGGTGCGAAGGGCCTCGCCTGGATCAAGGTCAACGAGAAGGCGAAGGGCCGCGACGGCCTGCAGAGCCCGATCGTCAAGAACCTGCACGACGCATCGATCGCGGCGATCCTCGAGCGCACCGGTGCTGAAGACGGCGACATCATCTTCTTTGCGGCCGACCGCGCGAAGGTCGTCAACGACAGCCTCGGCGCACTGCGCCTGAAGATCGGCCATTCGGAATTCGGCAAGGCGAACGGTCTCGTCCAGGCCGGCTGGAAGCCGCTGTGGGTCGTCGACTTCCCGATGTTCGAATACGACGACGAAGATGCACGCTACGTCGCGGCACACCACCCGTTCACGAGCCCGAAGGACGAGCACCTCGAGTACCTCGAGACCGACCCGGGCCGCTGCCTCGCGAAGGCGTACGACATGGTGCTGAACGGCTGGGAAATCGGCGGCGGCTCGGTGCGTATCTATCAGGAAGAAGTGCAGAGCAAGGTGTTCCGCGCGCTGAAGATCGGTGCGGAAGAAGCGCAACTGAAGTTCGGCTTCCTGCTGGACGCGCTGCAGTACGGCGCGCCGCCGCACGGCGGTATCGCATTCGGTCTCGACCGCATCGTCACGATGATGGCCGGCGCCGATTCGATCCGCGACGTGATCGCGTTCCCGAAGACGCAGCGTGCGCAGGACCTGCTCACGCAAGCGCCGAGCCCGGTCGACGAGCGTCAGCTGCGCGAACTGCACATCCGCCTGCGTCAGCCGGAACAGCCGAAGGCGTAACGCGTTTGGCACCCGGTCGTGTGTGCGGTCACGCGCACACGACGCACATGAAAAAGGCGCGCGATGCGCCTTTTTCATTTTTTGCGGTACAGTCGCAGCACTTGCCGCCCGTTCGGGGCACATGCCCGACGCACGGCCCTGTGCCGCATGAAACAACGATGACGAAGCCGCCGAAAATCCCCGAATCCGTTCTTGTCGTGATCTACACGCCCGACCTCGATGTGCTCGTGATCAAGCGTGCCGACCAGCCCGATTTCTGGCAATCGGTCACCGGCTCGAAGGACGCGCTGGACGAGCCGCTCGCGCTCACCGCCGCGCGCGAGGTGGCGGAGGAAACCGGCATCGCGATCGGCACGGCGGACGTGCCGGCCAGCGCGCTCGTCGACTGGCGTCACCGGATCGAATACTCGATCTATCCGCAATACCTGCACCGCTATGCGCCGGGCGTCACGCGCAACGTCGAGCACTGGTTCGGCCTGTGCGTGCCGCATCGCGTCGGCGTGACGCTGTCGCCGCGCGAGCACGTCGACCACGCGTGGCTGCCGTTCCGCGAGGCGGCCGCGCGCTGCTTCTCGCCGTCGAACGCCGAGGCGATCCTGCAACTGCCCGCGCGCGTGGCCCTGTCGCGCGCGCCGCACGGCTCGTCCGCATGACGGCGGAAGCCCGCAAGCGCTTCGCGCAATTGCGGCAGATGTTCCTGCAGGAACGCGGCTCCGCCTCGCGGCTCGCGTTCACGTCGGGCAACACCGTGCGGCTGTGCGAGAGCGGCGGCGCGTTCTTCCGGGCCCTGATCGAACGGATCGATGCGGCCCGCGAGCAGGTGATGCTCGAAACCTACATCTTCTGCGACGATGCAGCCGGCCGGCCGGTGTCGGACGCGCTGATCCGTGCGGCGCAGCGCGGCGTGCGCGTGCGCGTGATCACCGACGGCATTGGCACCGCGCGCCTGCCGCTGTTCGACACGTGGGTCGAGGCCGGTGTCGAACACTGCATCTACAACCGCTTCCTGTTCGGCCGCTTCGGCTTCTCGCGCACGCATCGCAAGCTTGCGGTGATCGATCATGCGGCCGCGTTCTGCGGCGGCATCAACATCGTCGACGACTACGCGCAGAACGGCACGACGCTGCCGTTTCCGCGCTGGGATTTCGCGGTCGAGATGGCAGGGCCCGCGGTGTCCGACGTGCGCGCGGCGTTCGAGCTGCAGTGGCACCGGATCCAGTTCGGCCACAAGCCGTATGCCCAGTACGCGGCCGGGTTGCACGGCGGTGAAGCGTTCCCCGACATGTTCCGGCGCTGGATGCGCAGCCACCGGTGGATCAAGGCCGGCGCACTCAGGGTCGTGACGGAGCCGAGCGTCGCGTTCGTCGCGCGCGACAACGTCGTGAACCGCCGCGCGATCGAGAAGGCCTATCTCGCGGCGATCGGCCAGGCGCGCCAGCGGATCCTGCTCGCGAATCCGTACTTCATGCCGGGTCGCAAGCTGCGCCGTGCGCTGACGGGCGCCGCACGACGCGGCGTCGACGTGCGGATCCTGATCGGCCGCAAGGAGTTCGCGGCGCTCGATACGGCCGTGCCGTTCCTTTATCACGCGCTGCTGCGCGCGGGCGTGCGCGTCGCCGAATACGACAAGACGATGCTTCATGGCAAGGTCGCCGTGATCGACGACAACTGGGCGACGGTCGGCTCGTCGAACCTGGACGCGCTGAGCCTGATGCTGAACAATGAAGCGAATGTCGTGCTGGTGCGTTACGATGCTGTCACGAACGAACTGCGCGACGCGATCGCGGCTGCGTTCGCCGATGGCCGGGAAATCGACCCCGCGCGCTTCGCCGCGCGCCCGCGCATCGAGCGTTTGCTGAACTGGCTTGCGTACACCGCATATCGCGTCGTGATGAAGGCGCTGACGGTCGGCGGTTACGACTGACGCAGACTAAGCATTCACTTCAAAATATCTGTCCGCACGTTCGTGCGGAAAAGCCGCTCCGGTCCCGCCGGAATCGCGCAAAATAGCGGCTCGGTTAGACACCGGTTTCTAATAATTTCCTTGTTTCGCGAGCGGCCGCACTCAATAATAGTACGGCCGTTCGATTTTATTCGAACCCCCGAACGGTTACAGAAATAGCTATGCGAAAAGGCGAACAGACGCGTGCCGCGATACTTGAAGCTGCTTTGGACCTCGCCAGCCGTGACGGGCTGGAGGGGCTGACGATCGGCCTGCTGGCCGAGCGCATGCAGATGAGCAAGAGCGGTGTGTTCGCGCACTTCGGATCGCGTGAGGACCTGCAGGTCGAGGTCGTCCGCGAGTATCACCATCGTTTCGAAAACGAGGTGTTCTTTCCGAGCCTGCGCGAGCCGCGAGGCTTGCCGCGCCTTCGGGCGATGCTGGCCCGCTGGACGGAGAAGCGCATCCAGGAGGTGACGACGGGATGCATCTACATCAGCGGTGCGGTCGAGTACGACGACCGGCCTGACAGCCCCGTGCGCGAGCAGTTGATCGCGAGCGTGACAGCCTGGCGTGCCGCGATGCTGCGTGCCATTTCGCAGGCGAAAGAAGAAGGCCATCTGCGTGCGGATACCGATCCGGACCTGATGCTCTTCGAGTTGTACAGCTTCACGCTCGGCCTGCATCACGACGCCCGCTTCCTGCATTCGCCGGACGCCGTGCGCCTCACGTGGGCCGCGCTGGAAAAGACGATTGTTTCGTATCAGAGCGAGAGCCGTTAGCGGCGCGTGACCCGCCCGCCAGGAGCTCGAGCCGTTTTGCCCACCTTTGGAGAGAGTCATGGGACAGTACGCCGCGCCGCTGCGCGACATGCAATTCGTGTTGCACGAGCTTCTGAACGTCGAAGCCGAAGTCAAGCAAATGCCCAAGCATGCGGACCTCGACGCCGACACGATCAACCAGGTCCTCGAGGAAGCGGGCAAGTTCTGCTCCGAGGTACTGTTCCCGCTGAACCAGGTCGGCGACCGCGAAGGCTGCACGTATGAAGGCGACGGCGTCGTGAAGACGCCGACCGGCTTCAAGGAGGCCTACCAGCAATACGTCGAGGCCGGCTGGCCGGCGCTCGGCTGCGATCCGGAGTACGGCGGCCAGGGCCTGCCCGCGTTCGTGAACAACGCGCTCTACGAAATGATGAATTCCGCGAACCAGGCCTGGACGATGTATCCGGGCCTGTCGCACGGCGCCTACGAATGCCTGCACGCGCACGGCGCGCCGGAACTGCAGAAGGCCTACCTGCCGAAGCTCGTGACCGGCGAATGGACCGGCACGATGTGCCTGACGGAGCCGCATTGCGGCACCGACCTCGGCATCCTGCGCACCAAGGCCGAACCGAACGGCGACGGCTCGTACTCGATCAGCGGCACGAAGATCTTCATCTCGAGCGGCGAGCACGACATGGCCGCGAACATCATCCACCTCGTGCTCGCGCGCCTGCCGGACGCGCCGCAGGGCACGAAGGGGATCTCGCTGTTCATCGTGCCGAAATTCATTCCCGACGCAGCGGGCGAGCCGGGCGAGCGCAACGGCATCAAGTGCGGCTCGATCGAACACAAGATGGGCATCCACGGCAACTCGACGTGCGTGATGAACCTCGACAACGCGAAGGGCTGGATGGTCGGCGAGCCGAACAAGGGCTTGAACGCGATGTTCGTGATGATGAACGCGGCCCGTCTCGGCGTGGGCGCGCAAGGTCTCGGCCTCACGGAAGTCGCGTACCAGAACTCGCTCGCGTATGCGAAGGATCGTCTGCAGATGCGCTCGCTGACGGGCCCGAAGGCGCCGGACAAGCCGGCCGACCCGATCATCGTGCACCCGGACGTGCGCCGCATGCTGCTCACGCAGAAGGCCTACGCGGAAGGCGCGCGCGCGTTCACGTACTGGTCCGCGCTGCAGATCGACAAGGAGCTGTCGCACGGTGACGAAGCCGTGCGCAAGGAAGCCGCCGACCTCGTTGCGCTGCTCACGCCGATCATCAAGGCGTTCCTGACCGATAACGCGTTCGAGTGCACGAACCACGCGATGCAGATCTACGGCGGCCACGGCTTCATCTCCGAGTGGGGCATGGAGCAGTACGTGCGCGACGCGCGGATCAACATGATCTATGAAGGCACGAACTCGATCCAGTCGCTCGACCTGCTGGGCCGCAAGGTGCTCGGCGACATGGGCGCGAAGCTGAAGAAGTTCGGCAAGCTCGTGACGGAATTCGCGGAAGCCGAAGGCGTGAAGCCGGAAATGGCCGAGTTCATCAACCCGCTCGCCGACATCGGCGACAAGGTGCAGAAGCTGACGATGGAAATCGGCATGAAGGCGATGCAGAACCCCGACGAAGTCGGTGCTGCGGCCGTGCCGTACCTGCGTACCGTCGGCCACCTGGTGTTCTCGTACTTCTGGGCGCGCATGGCACGCCTCGCCCTCGACAACGAAGCGTCGGGCGACCCGTTCTACAAGTCGAAGCTCGCGACGGCCCGCTTCTACTTCGCGCGTCTGCTGCCCGAAACGGCGTCGACGATCCGCGCCGCGCGCGCCGGCTCGAAGACGATGATGGAAGTCGACGAATCGCTGTTCTGACGCGAGTCCGGGCGGTGCGCGCCGCGCGCCGCCCGAACGCAACGGTTCCTGGTACTCACTTCGCCGTGCAGCCCTCACAACCCGCGCTGCACGACACTATCCGGAGACATCCCGTGAGCAATTTCCTGATTCGCAAGGTCGCCGTGCTGGGCGCCGGCGTGATGGGCGCGCAGATCGCCGCGCACCTCATCAACGCACGCGTGCCGGTGCTGCTGTTCGACCTGCCGGCCAAGGAAGGCCCGAAAAACGCGATCGCGCTGAAGGCGATCGAGAACCTGAAGAAGCTGTCGCCCGCGCCGTTCGGCGTGAAGGACGACGCGAAGTACCTCGAAGCTGCGAACTACGAAGACGACATCGCGAAGCTGGCCGAATGCGACGTCGTGATCGAGGCGATCGCCGAGCGGATGGACTGGAAGCACGACCTGTACAAGAAGGTCGCGCCGCACATCGCGCCGAACGCGATCTTCGCGACCAACACGTCGGGCCTGTCGATCACGAAGCTGTCCGAAGGTTTCTCGGACGAGCTGAAGTCGCGCTTCTGCGGCGTGCACTTCTTCAACCCGCCGCGCTACATGCATCTCGTCGAACTGATCCCGACCACGCATACGCGCCCGGAGATCCTCGACCAGCTCGAAACCTTCCTGACGAGCATCGTCGGCAAGGGCGTCGTGCGTGCGAAGGACACGCCGAACTTCATCGCGAACCGCGTCGGCATCTTCTCGATCCTCGCGGTGATCACCGAGGCCGCGAAGTTCGGCCTGCGCTTCGACGAAGTCGACGACCTGACGGGCAGCCGCCTCGGTCGCGCGAAGTCGGCGACGTTCCGCACCGCGGACGTGGTCGGCCTCGACACGATGGCGCACGTGATCAAGACGATGCAGGACAACCTCGCCGACGATCCGTTCTTCCCGGTCTACCAGACGCCCGCCGTGCTCGCCGAACTGGTGAAGCAGGGTGCGCTCGGCCAGAAGACGGGCGGCGGTTTCTACAAGAAGGAAGGCAAGGCGATCAAGGTGCTCGACGCGAAGACGGGCACCTACGTCGACGCGGGCGCGAAGGCTGACGAAACCGTCGGCCGCATCCTGAAGCGTCCGCCGGCGGAGCGCCTGAAGCTGCTGCGTGAAACGGACCATCCGCATGCGCAGTTCCTGTGGTCGATCTTCCGCGACGTGTTCCACTACATCGGCGTGCATCTCGAGTCGATCGCCGACAACGCGCGCGACGTCGACCTCGCGATCCGCTGGGGCTTCGGCTGGAACGAAGGCCCGTTCGAAGGCTGGCAGGCCGCCGGCTGGAAGCAGGTCGCCGAGTGGGTGCAGGAAGACATCGCGGCCGGCAAGGCGCTGGCAAACGTGCCGCTGCCGTCGTGGGTGCTTGAAGGCCCGGTCGCCGAGAAGGGCGGCGTGCACACGGCCGAAGGCTCGTGGGCGCCGGCTGCGCAGCGCTTCGTGCCGCGTTCGGACCTCGCGGTCTACGACAAGCAGGTATTCCGCGCACCGCTGCTCGGTGAAGCAGGCGCCGATCCGAAGACCTACGGCAAGACGCTGTTCGAGACCGACGCGGTGCGTGCATGGGTCGACGACCGTGCGGGTGAAGACGACGTCGTGATCGTGTCGTTCAAGTCGAAGATGAACACGATCGGACCGAGCGTGATCGACGGCCTCGTGCAGGCGATCGAGCTCGCGGAGAAGGACTACAAGGGCGTGGTGATCTGGCAGCCGACGTCGCTGAAGCTCGGCACGCCGGGCGGCCCGTTCTCGGCCGGCGCGAACCTCGAAGAGGCGATGCCCGCGTTCATGATGGGCGGCGCGAAGGGTATCGAGCCGTTCGTGAAGAAGTTCCAGGAAGGCATGCTGCGCGTGAAGTACGCGAACGTGCCGGTCGTCGCGGCCGTGTCGGGCATCGCGCTCGGCGGCGGGTGCGAGCTGATGCTGCACAGCGCGAAGCGTGTCGTGCACGTCGAAAGCTACATCGGTCTCGTCGAGGTGGGCGTCGGCCTCGTGCCGGCGGGCGGCGGCCTGAAGGAAGCGGCGCTGCGCGCAGCGGACGCCGCGACGGCCGCGAACGCGACCACCGACATCCTGAAGTTCGTCACGAAGTCGTTCGAGAACGCGGCGATGGCGAAGGTCTCGGCGTCCGCGCACGATGCACGTGCGATGGGCTACGTGAAGCCGTCCGACACGATCATCTTCAACGTGTTCGAACTGCTCGACACCGCGAAGAAGGAAGCGCGTGCGCTGGCCGCCACCGGCTATCGCGCACCGCTGCGTGCGAAGGACGTGCCGGTCGCAGGCCGCTCGGCGATCGCGACGATCAAGGCATCGCTCGTCAACATGCGTGACGGCCGCTTCATCAGCGACCACGACTACCTGATCGCGAGCCGCATCGCCGAAGCCGTGTGCGGCGGCGACGTCGAAGCCGGTAGCCTCGTCGACGAGCAGTGGCTGCTCGCGCTGGAGCGCCGTGCGTTCGTCGAGCTGCTCGGCACGCAGAAGACGCAGGAACGGATCATGGGCATGTTGCAGACCGGCAAGCCGGTGCGTAACTGAGCGAGCGGATAAGGCAAGGAGTCTCAAATGAGCAAACAATTGCAAGACGCATACATCGTCGCCGCTAGCCGCACGCCGATCGGCAAGGCCCCGCGCGGTGTCTTCAAGAATACGCGCCCGGACGAGCTGCTGGTCCACGCGATCAGGTCGGCGGTCGCGCAGGTGCCCGGCTTCGACACGAAGCTGATCGAGGACGCGATCATCGGCTGCGCGATTCCGGAAGCCGAGCAGGGCCTGAACGTCGCGCGCATGGGCGCGCTGCTCGCGGGCCTGCCGCAGACGGTCGGCGGCGTGACGGTCAACCGCTTCTGCGCGTCGGGCATCACCGCGCTGGCGATGGCGGCCGACCGCATCCGCGTCGGCGAATCGGACGCGATCTTCGCGGGCGGCTGCGAATCGATGAGCATGGTGCCGATGATGGGCAACAAGCCGTCGATGTCGCCGCACATCTTCGATCGCAATGAAGACTTCGGCATTGCGTACGGGATGGGCCTGACGGCCGAGCGCGTCGCCGAGCAGTGGAAGGTGAGCCGCGAAGACCAGGACGCGTTCTCGGTCGAGTCGCATCGCAAGGCGCTGGCCGCGCAGCAGGCCGGCGAGTTCAACGACGAGATCGCCGCGTACACGATCACCGAGCGTTTCCCGAACCTCGCGACGGGTGAAGTCGACGTGAAGACGCGCGAGATCGCGCTCGACGAAGGCCCGCGTGCGGATACGTCGATCGAAGGCCTCGCGAAGCTGCGCACGGTGTTCGCGAACAAGGGCTCGGTCACGGCCGGCAACAGCTCGCAGACGTCGGACGGCGCGGGCGCGTTGCTCGTCGTGTCGGAGAAGGTGCTGAAGGAATTCAACCTGACGCCGCTCGCGCGCTTCGTGAGCTTCGCGGTGCGCGGCGTGCCGCCGGAAATCATGGGCATCGGCCCGAAGGAAGCGATTCCGGCCGCACTGAAGGCTGCCGGCCTGAAGCAGGACGATCTCGACTGGATCGAGCTGAACGAGGCGTTTGCCGCGCAGTCGCTGGCGGTGATGCGCGACCTCGGCCTCGATCCGTCGAAGGTCAACCCGATGGGCGGCGCGATCGCACTCGGCCACCCGCTCGGCGCGACCGGCGCGATCCGCGCGGCGACCGTCGTGCACGGCCTGCGCCGCCGCAACCTGAAGTACGGGATGGTCACGATGTGCGTCGGCACCGGCATGGGCGCCGCGGGCATCATCGAACGCCTGTAAGCGGGGCGCGACGCAAAGCGACGACGGTGCGCGGGCCACGAGCTCGCGCACCGTTTTTTCATTCCGATAGAGGAAAGTCAAGGAGACGGTTGTGGCCGAAATTCAAGTGGAACGCGCCGAAGGCGTGATGACGATCACGATCGCGCGCCCGGCGAAGAAGAATGCGCTGACGGCGGCGATGTACCAGACGATGGCCGATGCGCTCGCCGACGCGCAGGAAGACAAGGCGATTCGCGTGATCCTGCTGCGCGGCAGCGACGGCAATTTCACCGCGGGGAATGATCTCGAGGATTTCCTGAAAGCGCCGCCGAAGGACGACACCGCTCCGGTGTTCCAGTTCCTTGCGCGGATCAGCAGCGCGAGCAAGCCGATCGTGGCCGCGGTGCCGGGCCTGGCGATCGGCGTCGGCGTGACGATGCTGTTGCACTGCGATCTGGTGTACGCGGCCGACACCGCGACGTTCTCGCTGCCGTTCGCGCAGCTCGGGCTGTGTCCGGAAGCCGCGTCGAGCGTGCTGCTGCCGCGCCTGGCCGGCCATCAGGTCGCGGCCGAGAAGCTGCTGCTGGGCGAGGCATTCGACGCGCTGGAAGCGCACCGGATCGGCATCGTGAACCGCGTGCTGCCGGCTGCCGAGCTCGACGCATTCGCGGCGAAGCAGGCGGCGAAGCTCGCGGCGCTGCCGGCGGCATCGCTGCGCGTGACGAAGGCGCTGCTGAAGGATACGGGCGGCGTGGCGACGTCCGCGCGGATGGCCGAGGAGGCGGGCCACTTCGCCGCGATGCTGCGCGCGCCGGAAGCGCGCGAGGCGATGACGGCGTTCTTCGAGAAGCGCAAGCCGGATTTCCGTCAGTTCGACTGACGGAGCTGGGCGCGCCGGGGTCTGACCGCCGGCGCGATCCCGTGGTCGCAGTCAGGCCGTGCCGTAGTCGACGTGGCCGGTTTCGCGGCAGAAGCTGACGAGTCGCAAACCGGCCGCCTTCGCGATTTCGATCGCGAGCGACGACGGCGCGGAGATCGTCGCGACCATTGGAATGCCGACGCGGGCGGCCTTGCGCACGAGCTCGTAGCTCGCGCGGCTCGACAGGAACACGAAGCCGTCGGTCGCGTCGGCGCGCGCCAGCACGAGCGAGCCGATCAGCTTGTCGAGCGCGTTGTGGCGGCCGACATCCTCGAATGCCATCCGGATCGCGCCTGTTGCGTCGCACCACGCGGCCGCGTGCAGGCCGCCGGTCAGTTTCGTGAGCGCCTGGTGCGCGGGCAGCGCCTGCGCCGCATGCGTGAGCGCGTCGGGCGCGAGGCGCGCGAGAAAGCCCGTGTCGGGCACGCGTTCCGGGGCGAGATCGAGCAAATCGATGCTTTCGATCCCGCACACGCCGCAGCCCGTGCGCCCCGCGAGCGCGCGGCGCCGGTCCTTCAGCGCGGCGAACGCCTGCTGGACGACCTCCAGGTGCACTTCCGCATGCGGCAGCGGCGCATCGGCGTGCAGGATCACCTCGATATCCTTGATGTCGCTGCCGCGCGCGACGATCCCTTCGGAGATCGCGAAGCCGACCGCGAACGCTTCGAGGTCGCACGGCGTACACATCATCACCGCGTGCGAAATGCCGTTGAACACGAGCGCGACCGGCCATTCCTGGCCCACGTAGTCGTGCGCGGTTTCGACGACGCCGCCGCGCGTGCGGCGCACGGACAGTTCGATCGCGCCGCGCGGTTCGTCGCGCAGGTCGTCGCGCAGTCCATCGGATTGGGTCGGATTCACGAGCACTCCCGTTGATTCGAAGCACGGCCGGCGACAATCGCACCGCCGCCCGCGCGCAGAGGTTCTAAAATACCTCAGGCAGGCCGGCCGCGCCGGCATCCGCCACGTCAGGTAACGACCATGGGACTCAGCGACGCTCCGTTGCTCTTCAACTTCGAACACGATTCGTCGGAAAACTTCACGTACATCCCGATGATCGTGCGTTTCAATCTCGACCGCTTCGGTCTGCGGATTTCGCTCGAACAGTGGCAACTGCTGCCGCTCGAGGACCGCAAGCTGCTCGCGCGCTTTCCGGCCGACGACGACACCGCGATCGAGCCCAACTTCGATCATGCGTTGTTCGAAATGCTGCGCACGCACGCGGATCTGGAACCGTCATGGTTCCAGCCGGACGAGCAGCCGACCTGGCGCGCCGTCGACACGGTGCCGGAGACGCTCGTGCAGCAGAGTGCGCTGGCCGGGCTGACGGCGCCCGCGCTCGCGCAGTGGCAGCGGCTCGCGCCGTTCCAGCGCTACGTGCTGGTCAAGCTGTCGCGCAAGCCGAAGCTGAATCACGATTTCCTGCCCGCGATGCGGGAGTTCGGGCTGACGGCCACGCACTGACGCGACCGTGCGCCGCACGGTCGCGGCGCTCGCCGGTCAGAGCGGCGGCAGTTGCCGCGGCTTGCGGTCCGTGCCGGTCGCGACGTACGTGAGCGTCGCTTCGGTGACCTTCACGATTTCGCCCATCAGGCGCATGCGCTGCGCGTACACCTCGACGTCGACCGTGATCGACGTGTTGCCGGTGCGCGTGATGGTCGCGTAGAAGCTCAGCAGATCGCCGACGAATACCGGCTGCTTGAACACGAACGAGTTGACCGCGACCGTCGCGACGCGGCCGTTGGCGCGCTGGCTCGCGGGGATCGAGCCAGCGATGTCGACCTGCGACATGATCCAGCCGCCGAACACGTCGCCGTGGACGTTCGCGTCGTGCGGCTGCGGGACGACGCGCAGCGCGGGCTGCATCTGCGGGAGTTCGAGGGTCGAATCGGTCATGGCGGGGGCTTTCATCCTGTAATAAATGTGCCGCCGCGCGCAGGCTGGCCGGCGAGGCCGCCGGCAGCGGCGCGAAGCGGCTTCTGCGACAATACAACGTTCGCAAATTGTACGAGAAAGCGCGCGAGCCGGCCGTCGATACACGCGTCGGGCACCGCCACCGAGACTTCCCCCATGCGCCGATTTCCTGCTTCCGGCGAGCCCGCGCCGGCTTCGACCGGGCCCCGCAACGACTGGCAGACCATCCGGTCGCTGCTGCCGTACCTGACCACCTACAAATGGCGCGTCGCGCTCGCGCTCGCCTGCCTGATCGGCGCGAAGGTCGCGAACCTCGGCGTGCCGGTCGTGATGAAGCGCATCGTCGACCACCTGTCCTACGTGCAGCAGATCACCGCGCTCGGCCGCGCGGAGCAATCGGCCGGCATCGTGCTCGCGGGCGGCGTCGGGTTGCTGGTCGTCGCGTATGCGTTCGTGCGGTTGTCTACTTCACTGTTCACCGAGCTGCGCGAAATCCTGTTCTCGAAGGTCACCGAGAGCGCGGTGCGCCAGCTCGCGCTGCAGGTGTTCCGGCACCTGCACGGGCTGTCGCTGCGGTTCCATCTCGAACGCCAGACGGGCGGCATGTCGCGCGACATCGAGCGCGGCACGCGCGGTATCCAGCAGTTGATCTCGTATTCGCTGTACAGCATCCTGCCGACGCTCGTCGAGGTCGGGCTCGTGCTCGGCTTCTTCGTGGTCAAGTACGAGGCCTATTACGCGTACGTCACGTTCGCGGCGCTGGTCACGTACATCGTGTTCACCGTGAAGGTCACCAACTGGCGCACGCATTTCCGCCGCACGATGAACGAACTCGATTCGCGCGCGAATTCACGCGCGATCGATTCGCTGATCAACTATGAGACGGTGAAGTACTTCGGCAACGAGGAGTGGGAGGCGCAGCGCTACGACGAGAACCTGAAGCGCTACCGGAAGGCCGCGATCCGCTCGCAGAACTCGCTGTCGGTACTGAACTTCGGTCAGCAGGCAATCATCGGCACGGGGCTCGTGTTCATCCTGTGGCGCGCGACGCAGGGCGTGCTCGCGGGCAAGCTGACGCTCGGCGATCTCGTGCTGATCAACACGTTCATGCTGCAGCTCTACATTCCGCTGAATTTTCTCGGCGTCGTGTACCGCGAGCTGAAGCAGAGCCTCACCGACATGGACCGGATGTTCGGGCTGCTGTCGGCCGCGAAGGAAGTGGCCGACCGGCCCGATGCGCAGCCGCTCGCGGTGGCCGGCGCGCAGGTGCGCTTCGAGCACGTGAACTTCGCCTACGAGCCGGCGCGGCAGATCCTGCACGACGTGACGTTCACGATCGACGCGGGCACGACGACCGCGGTGGTCGGCCACAGCGGTTCAGGGAAATCGACGCTGTCGCGCCTGCTGTTCCGTTTCTACGATCTCGACCGCCAGGCGGGCGGCGCGATCCGGATCGACGGCCAGGACATCCGCGACGTCACGCAGGATTCGCTGCGCGCATCGATCGGGATCGTGCCGCAGGACACCGTGCTGTTCAACGACTCGATCTACTACAACATCGCGTACGGCCGGCCGACCGCGACGCGCGACGAGGTGGTCGCGGCCGCGCGTGCCGCGCACATCCACGATTTCATCGAAACCTTGCCGAAGGGCTATGACACGCCGGTCGGCGAGCGCGGGCTGAAGCTGTCGGGCGGCGAGAAGCAGCGCGTCGCGATCGCGCGCACGCTGCTGAAGGATCCGCCGGTGCTGCTGTTCGACGAGGCGACCTCGGCGCTCGATTCGCGCTCCGAGCGCGCGATCCAGCACGAGCTCGACCAGATCGCGCGGCATCGCACGACGCTCGTGATCGCGCATCGGCTGTCGACGGTCGTGCACGCGCAGCAGATCCTCGTGATGGACCACGGCCGGATCGTCGAGCGCGGCACGCACGACGAACTCGTGCGTGCGGACGGGTTGTATGCGCAGATGTGGGCGCTGCAGCAGCAGCGCGCGGCGGCCGGCGGGGAAGAGGCCGAGGCCGCGTAGGCACGGGCGCCGCGCGACGCGGTGCGCGGCGGGAACGGGCGGTGTGGTGCCGTCGCGGCACGGCGTGCCGTGCGAAGCGTCCGCGACATTTGATTCCGGATTGGTCCGCCGCCGGTCGGCCGCGCAGTCGTCGGCCTGCCAGGGGATCGGCGGCCGAACCGGCGAACCGGCGCGCGACTGCGAACCGATCAGCCCGCGGCGCGCAGCCGCGCGTCGAGCTCGCCGAGCTGCGCGGGCGTGCCGACGTTCTCCCAGAACCCTTCGTACAATTCGCCGCTCGCGCGGCCGGCTTCGATCGCCGCGCGGTAGTACGGCGTCAGCGCGCGCCGCGTGCCGGGCGCCAGATCGCGGAACATCCGCGTGTCGTACAGGCCGATGTTGCCGAACGTGACACGCGCGGCGCCGTCGAGCGCCAGCCGGCCATCGTCGCCGAGCGCGAAATCGCCGGTCGGGTGGAACGGCGGGTTCGGCACCATCACGAGGTGCATCGCCGGCGTGTCGAGCGCGGCCATCCGCGCGGCGCGCGGCGCGAGCGTCCGGTAGTCGAACGCGCAGTACACGTCGCCGCTGACGGCCGCGAACACGGCCGGCTGCCCGTCGCGCTCGAGCAGCGGCAGCGCCTGCGCGATGCCGCCCGCGGTCTCCAGCGCTTCGCCTTCGGCCGAATACGCGAGCCGCACGCCCCAGCGCGAACCGTCGCCGAGCGCGGCCTCGATCTGCTCGCCGAGCCACGCGTGGTTGATCACGATCGTTTCGATGCCCGCGCGCGCGAGCGCCTCGATCTGCCACACGATCAGCGGCTTGCCGCCGGCTTCGAGCAGCGGTTTCGGGCGGGTGTCGGTGAGCGGGCGCATCCGTTCGCCGCGCCCGGCGGCGAAGATCATCGCCGTGGTCAGGGGTGTGCTCATGTTCGGCCGGGTGTCAGGGCTCTATGGGGCAGTCAAAACGTATAGCCGACGTCGGCCGGCGCGTTGCCCTCGAGCTCGTCGAGCAGCTTGGCGAACGGCACGAGCGGGCGGTAGCGCAGCGCGACCTTGCGTGCATACGCGATGAAGCGCGGCAGATCGTTCAGGTAGTGCGGCTTGCCGTCGCGGTAATTGATGCGCGCGAACAGGCCGAGGATCTTGATATGGCGCTGCAGCCCCATCCATTCGAGCTGGCGGTAGAACTCGCCGAAATCGGGGTCGACCGGCAGGCCGGCCTTTTTCGCCTTTTCCCAGTAGTACGCGAAGCAGTCGAGCTCGAACTCCTCGTCCCAGCTGATGAACGCGTCGCGCACCAGCGACACGACGTCGTACGTCAGCGGCCCGTAGACGGCATCCTGGAAGTCGAGCACGCCCGGATTCGGCTCGCAGACCATCAGGTTGCGCGGCATGAAGTCGCGCAGCATGAAGCCCTGCGGCTGCGCGTGCGCGCTGGCGACGAGCAGCGCGAACGTGCGGTCGAGCGTGCCGCGCATGGCGTCGGTGACGGGCTTGCCGAGGTGGCGGCCGACGAACCATTCGGGCAGCAACTCCATTTCGCGGCGCAGGAACGCTTCGTCGAACGGCGGCAGCACGTCGGGCTTCGACGTGAGCTGGAAGCGGATCAGCGCGTCGAGCGCGTCGCGCATCAGCGGGCGCGCGGCGATCGGGTCGGCCGGGTCGAGCACCGAGATGTACGACGTGCGGCCGAGATCGGTCACGAGCATGAAGCCCGCGTCGAAATCGTGGGCCAGCACGTCCGGCACGTGGTCGCCGGCCGCGGCGAGCAGCTGTGCGACCTGGACGAATTCACGGCACTTCTCGGGCGGCGGCGCGTCGACGGCGATCAGCGTGCCGCCGGCGCTGGTGGCCGATGCGACACGGAAATAGCGGCGGAAACTGGCGTCCGACGACGCGGGCGCGAGGGTCGACAGGTCGAGGGCATAGCGCTCGGCGAGCGGTTGCAGCCACGCGGTCAGGGCGTCGAGGCGGGCGTCGGGCTGGGATGCGGCGGATGGGGGCGTCATGAAACTCGGGGGAGGGGGGAACGTCTTGCCATATAATACCCCACGACTTTTTTGACGCGCCCCGCGTCAGCTTCCGCCGTGCAGGCTCGCCGCCTGTCGCGCCGCCCGCCCGATCGCCTCCCCGGTTTGCGCTCCGCCGCAGTCGCGGTGCGACGGCGCGGCCCGCCGTGCGCGCATGTGCCGTGAAGGTGCGGTTGACAAGGGGCGATTCGCCAAACGATAGATGCCGCCCAAACCGCTATTCCCGAATGTTTTCCCCGGTGACGGGGCGCCGCGCAAACGGCGGCTCGCGCTCGCGCTCCTGGCCGTGCCCGGCCTTGTGCCGGCCGTGTCGTACGCGCAGCTGTCGGGCGCGGCCGCGCAGCCGCAGCCGCTCGACTCGCCGTGGGATCTGCGTCTCGCGCCCCAGCTCGAGGATCGTCCGCTGAAGGACGGCGCGAAGCCGGCCGCCTTCGTGATCGCCGACCACACGAGCGGCACGGCCGAGCAGGACCTCGCCGCCAAGGGTTCCGCCGAGCTGCGGCGCGGCGACGCCGTCGTGAAGGCCGATGCACTCCACTACGATCAGGATACCGACATGGCCGATGCGTACGGCCAGGTCAAGGTGGTCAATGGCGGTACGTCGTTCGCAGGCCCCGAGGCGCACCTGAAGATCGAGGCGAACCAGGGCTACATGACGGCGCCGAAGTACCACTTCAACATGACGGGCGGGTCGGGCAGCGCCGAGCGCGTCGACATGGTCGACAACGAGCGCTCGGTATTCGTCAACGGCACCTACACCGCGTGCCAGTGCTCGACGAACCCCGCGTGGTACATCAAGGGCAGCCGCTTCGACTTCGATACGGGCGCCGACGAAGGCACCGCGCGCAACGGCGTGCTGTTCTTCCAGGGCGTGCCGATCTTCGCGAGCCCGTGGATGACGTTCCCGCTGTCGGGCGAGCGGCGCAGCGGCCTGCTGCCGCCGACGTTCTCGATGAACTCGAGCAACGGCTTCGAGCTGACGCTGCCGTACTACTTCAACATCGCGCCGAACCGCGACCTGACGCTCACGCCGCGCATCATCTCGCGGCGCGGCGCGATGATGGAAGCGACTTTCCGCTACCTGTCGCCGTCGTATTCGGGCACGTTTACGGCCAATTACCTGCCGGATGACCGGCTCGCGCACCGCAACCGCTACGCGATCTACTGGCAGCACCAGCAGAACTTCGGCGGCGGCTTCGGCGGCTACGTCTACTTCAACAAGGTCTCGGACAACACGTATCCCGAAGACCTTGGGTCGATGAACCAGTTCATCAACGGGACGCAGACGCTGTACCAGCAGGAAGCGGGCCTCACGTACAACAACGGCCCGTGGTCGGTGCTCGCGCGCTACCAGCACTGGCAGACGCTGCCGCCGTCGATCGCGCCGTACAGCCGCGAGCCGCAGTTGAACGTGAAGTACACGAAGTACAACGTCGGCGGCTTCGACTTCGGCGCGGAAGCCGACTATTCGCGGTTCCGCATCACGACGGCCGATGCGACCGAAGGCGACCGGATCGTCTTCAACCCGTATATTGCGTACGGCGTGTACGGCCCCGGCTACTTCGTCGTGCCGAAGGTCCAGTACCACTTCGCGTCGTACGACCTGAACTACCTGTCGTCGACCACGCCGAACAGCCCGAAGCGCTTCACCGAGTCGATCCCGACCGTGAGCTTCGACACGGGCCTGATCTTCGATCGCTCGGTGCGCCTGTTCGGCCAGGACTTCATCCAGACCCTCGAGCCGCGCCTGTACTACGTGTACACGCCGTATCGCGACCAGTCGAACGCGCCGCTGTTCGACACCGCGGAATCGGACTTCGGCCTCGCGGAGATCTACCAGCCGAACACGTTCGTCGGCAACGACCGGATCGCGGACGCGAACCGGATCACGGCCGGCCTGACGTCGCGCTTCATCGATCCGCGCACCGGCGACGAACGCGCGCGCTTCGTGATCGCGCAGCAGTACTACTTCGCCGATCAGCGCGTCACGCTGAATTCCGGCCAGAGCGCCGTGCTGGCGCGCCACTCGGACCTGATCGTCGGCGCCGCGCTGAAGCTCGGCTCGGGCTTCATGTCGGAGACGGCGTTCCAGTACAACCAGAACAACAACCAGCTCGTGAAGTCGAGCGTCGGTTTCGGTTACAGCCCGGGCGAGCGCCGCGTGATCAACGTCGGCTACCGCTACACGCGATCGAACACCACGCTCGACAACCAGCCGATCAACCAGTTCCTGATATCCGCGCAGTGGCCGCTCACGCGCCGCCTGTATGCGATCGGCCGTTTCAACTACGACCTTGCCGGAGATCGCGTGGTCGACGGTCTGGTCGGCTTACAATACGACGCGGATTGCTGGGCGCTCGGGGTCGGGGTGCAGCGGGCTGCGAACGGCATCAATTCGTCGGGACAGCAGAATTCGTCGACGCGATTCATGATGCAACTGACGCTCAAGGGCCTGTCGACCGTCGACAACGGCCTTGTGTCCGCATTCCGCGCCGGGGTACCGGGCTACACGCCGCTGCCGCCGCCGCCGCCGCCGATGTCCCGCTTCAGCAACTACGAGTAACGCCGGCTTGTCTGCACCGGTCAGCACGATTTCAATGGAGTTTCAGTGGCAATGAAGAAAAACCTTCGTTTCGCGGCAGTCGTGTCCAGCCTCGCCGCGTCCGCCGCGCTGCTCGCCGCCGCGCCGGCCGCGGCGCAGGCGCTCGGTTCGCCAGGTGCGCAGCTCGCCGACGAAGTCGTCGCGGTCGTCAACAACGACGTGATCACGGGCCGCGAACTCGACCAGCGCGCCGGCCTGATCGCGCGCCGGCTGCAGCAGCAGAACGCGCCCGTGCCGCCGACCGACCAGCTGCGCGCACAGGTGCTGAACCAGATGGTGCTCGAGCGCATCCAGGTGCAGAAGGCGAAGGACGACGGGATCCGTATCGACGACGCGACCGTGCAGTCCACGCTGCAGCGTCTCGCGCAGGCGAACGGGATGACGCTCGAGCAGTACCGCGCGCGTCTCGAGGCGCAAGGCGTGCCCTGGAGCATCTTCACGAGCGATGCACGTACCGAGCTGATGCTGTCGAAGCTGCGCGAGCGCGAGGTCGACGGCAAGATCACCGTGTCGGACGCCGAAGTCGCGAACTACATCGCGAGCCAGCGCGGGCCGAACGCGTCGCAGCAGCAGGACCTGCGCTTCCAGCACATCTTCATCAAGGCGCCGACCAACGCGCCGCAGGCCGACATCGAGGCCGCGCAGAAGAAGGCCGACGCGCTGCTGCAGCAGGCGAAGTCGGGCGCCGATTTCGAGCGCCTCGCGAAGAACAACTCGGAAGCGAACGACGCGAAGAAGGGCGGCGATCTCGGTTTCAAGGCACCGAGCGCGCTGCCGGCCGACGTCGTCGACGCCGCATCGAAGCTGCGCCCGGGCCAGGTCAATCCGACGCTGATCCGCGTGCCGGACGGCTTCGAGATCGTGCGTCTCGTCGATCGCCGCCAGAGCCAGGGTGCGACCGCCGCCGCGCCGAAGATCGTCCAGACGCACGTGCGCCACATCCTGCTGCGCGTCGGTGAAGGCAAGTCGGAAGGCCAGGCGCGCCAGCAACTGGCCGACATCCGCAACCAGGTCGAGGCCGGTGGCGATTTCGCGAAGTTCGCGCGCACCTACTCGCAGGACGGGTCGGCGTCGCAGGGCGGCGATCTCGGCTGGATCAGCCCGGGCGAGACCGTGCCGGAATTCGAGCGCGCGATGAACAACCTGCAGGACGGCCAGATCAGCCAACCGATTCGTACCGAGTACGGCTATCACCTGATCCAGGTGCTGAACCGCCGCGAAGCGGAAGGGTCGGTGCAGCAGCAGATGGATATCGCCCGCCAGGCGATCGGCCAGCGCAAGGCCGAGCAGGCCTACGCCGACTGGCTGCGCGAGCTGCGCGATTCGTCGTACGTCCAGTACAAGATCGGCGGCGTCGCCCCGGCGAACTGAGCGAGCTTCGGATGACCACGCCCGCGCTGCAGATCGCGATCACGACCGGCGAACCCGCGGGGGTCGGCCCGGAGCTGACCGTGCAGGCGCTGCGTGACGCTGCGCAGCGCTGGCCCGACGCACAGTTCACCGTGCTCGGCGATGCGGCGCTGCTCGACGCGCGCGCCGCAGCCGTCGGCGTCGACCGCGCCGTGCTGGCCGGCGGTGCGCAGGTGTCGGTCGCGCACCACGCGCTGGCCGTCCCCGCGCGGGCGGGCACGCTGGACGCCGCGAACGGCCGCTACGTGCTCGGGCTGCTCGACACGGCGATCGACGGTGCGCTGGCCGGCCGGTACGACGCGATCGTGACCGCTCCGCTGCAGAAGAGCACGATCAACGATGCGGGCGTGCCGTTTACCGGCCATACCGAATACCTGGCAGAGCGTACGCACACGCCGCGTGTCGTGATGATGCTGGCGGGCACCGGCGACAAGCCGTTGCGCGTCGCGCTCGCGACGACGCACCTGCCGCTGAAGGATGTCTCCGCCGCGCTGACGATCGACGGTCTCGTCGAGACGCTCGCGATCATCGATCGCGACCTGCGGCGCGACTTCGGTCTCGTCGCGCCGCGCATCCTCGTGACGGGGCTGAACCCGCATGCGGGCGAGAACGGTTATCTCGGCCGCGAGGAAATCGACGTGATCTCGCCGGCGCTGGCCCGTGCGAACGCGCAGCGCATCGACGCGCGCGGCCCGTATCCGGCCGACACGCTGTTTCAGCCGCGCCATCTGGCCGACGCCGATTGCGTGCTCGCGATGTTCCATGACCAGGGCCTGCCCGTGCTGAAGTATGCGACGTTCGGCGAGGGCATCAACGTGACGCTCGGGCTGCCGATCATCCGTACGTCGGTCGATCATGGCACCGCGCTCGATCTGGCCGGCACGGGACGTGCCGATCCGGGCAGCATGATTGCCGCGCTCGATACGGCCGTCACGATGGCGCGCCATCGCCGCGCGGCCTGACGCGGTCCGGCTTTACCTCATTCGTCGTATTTTTCGTTTTACTCAGTCGATGTCGAACAGCAGACAGCACCAAGGCCACTTCGCGCGCAAGCGCTTCGGGCAGAACTTCCTCGTCGATCACGGCGTGATCGATTCGATCGTGTCGACGATCGGCCCCGCGCGCGGTCAGCGTATGGTCGAGATCGGCCCCGGGCTCGGCGCACTGACCGGGCCGCTGATCGAGCGTCTCTCGACGCCCGAGTCGCCGCTGCACGCGGTCGAACTCGACCGCGACCTGATCGGTCGCCTGCAGCAGCGCTTCGGTGCGCTGCTCGAACTGCACGCGGGCGACGCGCTCGCGTTCGACTTCCGTTCGCTCGCGGCGCCCGGCGACAAGCCGTCGCTGCGGATCGTCGGCAACCTGCCGTACAACATTTCCAGCCCGCTGCTGTTTCACCTGATGACGTTCGCCGATGCAGTCATCGACCAGCATTTCATGCTGCAGAACGAAGTCGTCGAACGGATGGTCGCGGAGCCGGGCACGAAGGCGTTTTCGCGGCTGTCGGTGATGCTGCAGTACCGCTACGTGATGGAAAAGATGCTCGACGTGCCGCCGGAATCGTTCCAGCCGCCGCCGAAGGTCGATTCGGCGATCGTCCGGATGATTCCGTACGAGCCGCACGAACTGCCGGACGTCGATCCCGTGCTGCTCGGCGAAATCGTCACCGCCGCGTTTTCGCAGCGCCGCAAGATGCTGCGCAACACGCTCGGCGACTATCGCGAGACGATCGATTTCGAAGGGCTCGGCTTCGATCTCGCGCGCCGTGCGGAGGACGTGAGCGTGGCTGAATACGTCGGCGTCGCGCAGGCGCTTGCGGCGGTGCGCAAGGCCGTTTGACGCGCACGGCGCAGGCCGGACCGGAGGTGTCGAAGAGGCTGCCCGACGGGGCGGCCTTTTTTATTGCGCGCGTGCCTTTCGTTGCACATCACACCCGCCTGCGCGGCGGCGCGTTGACGAGCGCGATGCCGGTCAGCACGAGCGCGGCCGCGGACATGAAGCGCCAGCCGACCGATTCGCCGAGCAGCAGCACGCCGAATGCGACGCCGAACAGCGGCGACAGGAACGTGAAGACCGACAGCCGCGACGCGCTGTAGCGTGTCAGCAGCCAGAACCACGACAGGTAGCTGACGAACGCGACGATCACCGACTGGTACGCGAGGCTTGCGACCGCGATCGGCGTCACGTGCGCGAACGACACCTGCCCGAACAGCGCGGCGAGTGCGACCAGCACGACCGCCGACACCGCGAGCTGGTAGAACAGCGTCTTGCTCGCGCTCGCCCGCGCGAGTGCCGTCGAGCGCACGACGACCGTCGTCGCGGCCCACATCGCGCCGCCGAGAATCCCGAGCGCGTCGCCGGCCAGCCCGGCCAGTACCGATGCGCCGGGCGCGCGAGGCTTCAGGAAGCCGTCCGCGAACGCGAGCGCGATGCCGGCGAACGCGAGACCGACGCCGGCCCATTGCGTGCGCTGCAACCGTTCGCCCGGTGCGAACAGGTGCAGCCCGAGTGCGGTGAAGCACGGCGCCGTGTACAGGAAGATCGCCATGTGCGACGCGCTCGTCAGCGTGAGCCCGAAGAACACGCAGATGAATTCGCCGGCAAACAGCGCGCCGGCCGCGAGGCCCGCACCGAACGTGCCGTCGGCCTGGAACAGCGGCGTGCCGCGCGTGCGGGCCCAGCCCCACAGCAGCCCTGCCGCGATCACCGAGCGCAGCCCGGCCTGGAACATCGGCGCGATCGCGGCATTCGTGCTCTTGATCGCGACCTGCTGGAAGCCCCAGATCGCGCACAGCAGCAACATCAGGCCGACGGCGCGCAGGTCGAGCGCGCGGCGCACGGGGGCGGCGGCGAGGGTGGTCATCGGCGCGCCTCGGCTGATCGGTACGGCGGCGGCAAGGTCGGGCGGGTGGCGCGTCCGGCGCGCTCGAATCGGCGGTTTCGCACGGCAGTGTGGCTTCAGGGAAGGGTAGGTGGTCGCGTTCGGGCGGTGAAGCGCATGCCCGTTTTTGGTGCGAGGTGGAAGGATGTTACCCGATCGGCGTGGTAGCCGGGCGAGCGGGATCGTGCCGTTTTCCGCCGTTGCGAGCGTGCTTGCGCGTATCGCGCCGATGCGCCGTATCGGCCGCCCCCGCTCCGGGCGCCCCGGCGAGTTTTGGCCGACTCTGGTAGAGTTCCCGGTTCTGGAAAGTCCCCACAGGAGTACAAGACATGCGTTTGCTGCATACGATGCTGCGAGTCGGCGATCTCGACCGCTCGATCAAGTTCTACACCGAATTGCTCGGCATGAAGCTGCTGCGTCGCGAGGACTATCCGGAAGGCAAGTTCACGCTCGCGTTCGTCGGCTACGAAGACGAGAGCACCGGCACCGTGATCGAGCTGACCCATAACTGGGATACGCCGTCCTACGATCTCGGCAGCGGCTTCGGCCATCTGGCCGTGGCGGTCGAGGATGCGTACGCCGCGTGCGAGAAGATCAAGGCACAAGGCGGCAAGGTCACGCGCGAAGCGGGCCCGATGAAGCACGGCACGACCGTGATCGCCTTCGTCGAGGATCCGGACGGCTACAAGATCGAGTTCATCCAGAAGAAGTGAGCGCCGGATGAACGGGCCGCGGCGCGCGATGCGCGCGGGCGGCAAAAAGGGCGATGCGGGGTGACCCGCATCGCCCTTTTTTCATGGGCGGCGACGCCGCGTGCGTCGCGTCAAAGCGACGGCAGCAGCTCGGGCGGGTGATGCTTGAGCGTGTGCCGCGCTTCGCGGAACTCGGGGAAGATCGATTCGACGGTCTGCCAGAAGGCCGGGCTGTGGTTCATCTCGCGCAGGTGCGACAGCTCGTGCGCGACGACGTAGTCGATGATCGACATCGGAAAATGGATCAGCCGCCAGTTCAGGCGGATCTTGCCATCGCTTGAACAGCTGCCCCAGCGCGTCGCGGCCGACGACAGCGCATACATCGAATACGTGACGCCGAGTTTTTCCGCGTAGACCGGGAGGCGTTCGCCGAAGATGCGTTTCGCTTCGCCCTGCAGCCAGCCTTGCACGCGATCCTTGATCTGCTGCATGTCGGCCTGCACGGACAGCGGCAGCGACAGACGCAGCGCATCGGCGTCGAACGAGACGGCGCCCGCGCCGAGCGCGATCGTCACCGTCTTGCCGAGATACGGCAGCTGCGCGCCGTCGCGCCAGTCGATCTGCGGCAGCGCGCGCTGCTCGGTGCGCGTCTTCCACTCCGCGAGCTTCGCGAAGATCCAGCGTTGCTTCTCGGAGATCGCCGCTTCGATGTCGGCGAGCGTGACCCAGCGCGGCGCGGTGATCGACAACCCGCTGCCGTCGATCGTGAAGCCGATCGTACGGCGTGCCGAACGTTTCAGCCGGTATTCGAGCACGCGGCTGTCGAGCGCGAACGTGCGCACGCGCGAACGGTCGGGTGCCGGGCCCGGTGCGGGCGGAGCCGTGGGGGCGGCTTCAGGCGGCGCCGGCGGCGTGGTGGGCGCCGACGGTGCGGCGGCCGGCCCGTCGAAGAGAGGCAGATCCATCTGGCGATGATCGAGAGCCACGACGGCAGGCCGTGGCCGCGGACGCTGTTTCATCAGTTCGCTTCTTTTTGTCGTACGCAACGGCTGCAATCCGGGGGCTTCAGGCACGCGCGGCATCGCGCGAGCCGGCATTGCCCGCCTGGCGATAGGAATCGGGATCGATGCGGCGCATTTCCGCTTCGATCCATGCTTCGACCTGCGAGTTCAATACATCGGGTGTCAGCCCGTCGCTGGGGATCGGCTTGCCGATCGACACGGTGACGACGCCCGGGAATTTCGTGAACGAGTTGCGCGGCCACACCCGACCTGCATTGTGCGCGATCGGCACGACGGGCGCGCCGGTTTCGATCGCGAAGCGCGCGCCGCCTGTCTTGTACTTGCCCTGCTTGCCGACCGGCGTGCGGGTGCCCTCCGGGAACATGATCATCCATGCGCCTTCCGACAGGCGCTTCTTGCCCTGGCGGATCACCGACGTGAACGCGTTCTTGCCTTCCTTGCGGTTGATGTTGACCATGTGCAGCAGCCCGAGCGCCCAGCCGAAGAACGGCACGTACAGCAGCTCGCGCTTGAACACATAGCAGAGCGGCCTCGGCATCAGCGCCGGAAACGCGAGCGTCTCCCACGCGGACTGGTGCTTCGACAGCAGCACGGCCGGGCCGTCGGGCAGGTTCTCGTAGCCTTCGATCCGGTAGCGGATGCCGTTCAGCCAGCGCACGACCCACAGCGTGGACTTGCACCAGCCGGCCGCCATCCAGTAGCGCGCGTCGGGGCGCATGAACGGAAAGGCGATGAAGCACGCGGTGGCGTACGGCACCGTGTACAGGACGAAGTAGATCAGCAGCAGCAGGGAGCGGACGAAGCGCATCGGCGTAAGTCTGGCGTTAGGGAGGATGCGCGCGGCGCCCGCATCACTCGTGTTCGTGTGAAAGGAAATCGAGCGCGAACGCGCGCAGGTCGTCATGCACCTTCGTGCCGGGCGGCAGATTGCCCGCGGCGAGCGTCTTCTTGCCCTTGCCGGTCAGCACGAGGTGCGGCTGGAAGCCGACCGCGACACCGGCCTGCAGGTCGCGCAGCGAATCGCCGACGACCGGCGTGTGATCGGGATCGATCTCGAAGCGCTCGGCGATCATCTGCATCATGCCGGGTTTCGGCTTGCGGCAGTCACAGTGATCCTCGGCCGTGTGCGGGCAAAAGAACACGGCGTCGATGCGCGCGCCGACCGCGGCCGCCGCGCGATGCATTTTCAGGTGCATCTCGTTCAACGTGGCCATGTCGAACAGCCCGCGACCGATGCCGGACTGGTTGGTCGCGACGACCACGCGATAACCTGCGTGGTTGAGCCGGGCGATCGCCTCGAGACTGCCGGGCAGCGCGATCCATTCGTCGGGCGTCTTGATGAACGCATCCGAATCGACGTTGATCACGCCGTCCCGGTCGAGGACGACGAGCTTTCGGTTGGGGCTGATCGGCATCGTGCGGCCCTTATGCGGCGAGCTTCGAGATGTCGGCGACGCAGTTCATCTGCTGGTGCAGCGCGGACAGCAGTGCGAGCCGGTTGGCGCGCAGTGCGGGGTCTTCCGCGTTGACCATCACGTCGTTGAAGAACGTATCG
This sequence comes from Burkholderia sp. BCC1999, assembly GCF_905339975.1. Lineage (NCBI taxonomy): Bacteria > Pseudomonadati > Pseudomonadota > Betaproteobacteria > Burkholderiales > Burkholderiaceae > Burkholderia > Burkholderia sp. BCC1999. The sequence goes on from NZ_CAJPHP010000016.1 coordinate 76,806, forward strand.
ACCGGTGCGCGCAGCGCGGCGAGCGCCGACAGCGCGCCCGTGTACGCACGCGCTTCGAGCTGCGATTGCACGTGCGGCGTCACGGCCGCGAGCTGTTCGTGCAGCGCCATCTCGGCGGCTTCGACGAGCAGTGACGGCTGCACCGTGCCGCTCGCGCCGCCTTCCGACTTCTTCAGGATGTTCGAGATCCGCTTGTTCGCGGCCGCGAGCGCTTCGGCTTCCGCCAGGCGCGTGAATTCGCGCACCGCGTCGAGGCGGGCGACGAGATCGTCGACGCGCGTCGGGTTCAGGCTCAGCACCGCGTCGATTTCACCGGCCGTATAGCCGCGCTCGCGCAGCAGGCCGCGCAGGCGATCCATGAAGAATGCGAAGATCGCATCGGTCGACTCGGCGACGCCCGGCACGCCTTCGAAGCGAGCGTGGGCCGTGCGCAGCAGCGACACGAGATCGAGCGGCAGCTGTTTCTCGAGCAGCAGGCGCAGCACGCCGAGCGCGTGGCGGCGCAGCGCGAACGGATCCTTCTCGCCGGTCGGCGCGAGGCCGATGCCCCAGATGCCGACGATCGTTTCGAGCTTGTCGGCCAGCGCGACGGCGGTCGACACGGGCGTGGTCGGCAGCGCGTCGCCCGAGAAGCGCGGCTGGTAGTGCTCGGCGCATGCGAGCGCGACGTCGTCGGCTTCGCCGTCGTGGCGCGCGTAGTACGTGCCCATCGTGCCCTGCAGTTCCGGGAACTCGCCGACCATGTCGGTCAGCAGGTCGGCCTTCGCGAGGCGCGCGGCGCGCTTCGCGTGGGTGGCGTCGGCGCCGATCGCGGGCGCGATCTCGCCGGCCAGCGCCTCGAGGCGCTCGACGCGTGCGAGCGCCGAACCGAGCTTGTTGTGATACACGACGTTCGCGAGCTGCGGCACGCGGTCGGCGAGCGGCTTCTTCTTGTCCTGCTCGAAGAAGAACTTCGCATCGGCGAGGCGCGGGCGCACGACGCGCTCGTTGCCTTCGATGATCTCGCCCGGCGTCTTCGTCTCGATGTTCGACACGATCAGGAAGCGCGAACGCAGCTTGCCGGCGACGTCGGTCAGCGCGAAATACTTCTGGTTCGTCTGCATCGTGAGGATCAGGCATTCCTGCGGAACCTGCAGGTATTCGTCCTCGAAGCGGCACGGGTAGACGACCGGCCATTCGACCAGCGACGTCACTTCGTCGAGCAGCGATTCGGGCATCACGACCGTGTCGCCGTTCGCGTGTTCGTTCAGCTGCGTGCGAATCGTTTCGCGGCGATCGACGAAGTGCGCGATCACGCGGCCCTTGTCGCGCAGCGTGTCGGCGTACGCGCGCGCATGCTGGATCGCGACGAGGCCGTCGGACAGGAAGCGGTGGCCGAGCGTGGTGTCGCCGGCGTCGACGCCGAACGCGGTGACGGGCACGACGCGGTCGTCGTGCAGCACCGTCAGGCGATGCACCGGGCGCACGAACTTCACGTCGGAGCCGTCCGGGCGCTGGTACGTCATGAACTTCGGGATCGGCAGCTTCGCGAGCGCTTCGTCGAGCGCGGCCTGCAGGCCGTCCGCGAGCGTGGCACCGGCCGCCGAATAGTTGATGAAGAAGGCTTCGGCCTTGCCGTCCTGCGCGCGCTCGAGATCGGCGATCGACAGGTTCGGGTGGCCGAGCGCCGCGAGCTTCTTCGCGAGCGGGGCCGTCGGCTTGCCTTGCGCGTCGAGTGCGACCGACACCGGCAGGACTTTTTCGCGGACCTGCTTTTCAGGCGCGACGGCGCGCACGTTCTGCACGACGACGGCGAGGCGGCGCGGCGTGGCGTAGCGTTCGAACACGAGTTCGCCTTCGACGAGGTCGCGCGCCGCGAGGCGTTGCGCGATACCTTCGGCGAATGCGTCGCCGAGGCGCGCGAGGGCCTTCGGCGGCAGCTCTTCGGTCAGCAGTTCGACGAGCAGGGGGGCGGGATGATTGTGCGTCATGATTGGAATAATTCTCGTCTCGTCAGTCCTGATCGATCTTGCGTTCGACCTTGAGCGGCGGCGCCCATGCCGGCTGCGCGGCGTCCTGGGCGTCGGTGGTGAGGCCCGGCACGCCCGGCGGGTTGCCGAGCATCGGGAAGCCGAGCTTCTCGCGCGAGTCGTAGTAAGCCTGTGCGACGAGACGCGACAGTGCGCGGATGCGGCCGATGTACGCCGCACGCTCGGTGACCGAGATCGCGCCGCGCGCATCGAGCAGGTTGAACGTGTGGCCGGCCTTCAGCACGAGTTCGTACGCGGGCAGCGCGAGCTGTGCGTCGATCATCTTCTTCGCTTCCGCTTCGTAGCTGTTGAACAACGTGAACAGCAGGTCGACGTTCGCGTGCTCGAAGTTGTAGGTCGACTGCTCGACCTCGTTCTGGTGATACACGTCGCCATACGACAGGCGGCGCAGCTCGGGGCCGTTCGGGCCTTGCTCTTCCCATTCGGTCCACACGAGGTCGTACACGTTCTCGACCTTCTGCAGGTACATCGCGAGGCGTTCGAGGCCGTACGTGATCTCGCCGAGCACCGGCTTGCACTCGAGGCCGCCGACTTCCTGGAAGTACGTGAACTGCGTGACTTCCATCCCGTTCAGCCACACTTCCCAGCCGAGGCCCCACGCGCCGAGCGTCGGGTTTTCCCAGTCGTCCTCGACGAAGCGCACGTCGTTCTGCTTCAGGTCGAAGCCGAGCGCTTCGAGCGAGCCGAGGTACAGGTCGAGGATGTTTTCCGGCGCCGGCTTGAGCACGACCTGGTACTGGTAGTAGTGCTGCAGGCGGTTCGGGTTCTCGCCGTAGCGGCCGTCCTTCGGGCGGCGCGACGGCTGCACGTACGCGGCGCGCCACGGCTCGGGGCCGACCGCGCGCAGGAACGTGTGGACGTGCGACGTGCCCGCGCCGACTTCCATGTCGATGGGCTGGAGCAGGGCGCAACCCTGCTTGTCCCAGTAGGACTGCAGCGTCAGGATGATTTGCTGAAACGTAAGCATGAAGAGCCTTCGTGGCGCTGGCGCTCCGTTGCGGGCGGCGCTCCGGGCGGGGCCCGGAGGGTCGGCTCGCGCGGCGGCGCGGCTTGTTAGTGTGCTGAAACGCGTAATTTTACCGGATCGGCGACCAGATGCGGCCGGAACGCGGGCGACACCGCCGCCGGCCCGCTTCCGGAGGGTGCGCATGGGCGGCCGGCGCGGCCCGTCCGGCCGTCCGCGGCCCGTCGCGACACGCGTGCCGTGCCGCCGCGCGCGAGCGTTAAGATGCGCATATTGCGGCGCGCGTCACGCGAGCCGCGTCACCGCTTTCCGACGCCGACTGCATGGACGACCCGACCGAACTCCTCATTCCGCTGCTGCCGCCGTTCCTCGCGCTGCTCGGGCAGGCCGCCGACGCGCAGGCGCGCGGCGAGCGCGCCGCGCACGATCTGTGGCTCGCCGCCGCCGCCCATCTGCATGCGGTCGATGCCGATGCACTTGCGCAACTCACGACGGCGCTCGTCGCGCGGCAGCGCACGGCCGACGCGCTCGCGCTCGCCGAGTGCGCGGTGCGCGTGCAGCCGGGCGCGACAGCGTACTTCAATCACGGCTATGCGCTGCAGATGGCCGACCGCCATGCGGACGCCGTCGCGCCGTACCGCGCGGCGCTGGCGATCGATGCCGGCCGGCCGTCGCTGCGCAACAACCTCGCGATCGCGTTGCGGCTGTCCAGCGGCGATCGCAAAGAGGAGATCGCGCTGCTCGACGCGGCCGTGCAGCACGATCCGCAAGACGTGCAGGCGTGGATCAATCTTGTCGTCGCGCGGATCGCGACGCACGACCTCGACGGCGCACTCGCGTGTGCCGCGCGGCTGGCCGACCTCGCGCCCGGCAACGCGCTTGCGATGAACAACGTCGCGATGGCGATGAAGGAGGCGCAGCGCTGGGACGATGCCGAGCGCTACGCGGCGCGCGCATGCGAGCTGGCGCCCGACGATGCATCGTTCCGTTTCAACCTGGCGATCATCCAGCTCGTGCGCGGCAACTACGCGGCCGGCTGGCGCGGCCATGAGGCGCGCTGGGACGGCGCAGGCGAGTTGCGCGGCCGCCGGCCGGTGCTGCCGGGCCCGCGCTGGCAGGGCGAGCCACTTGCCGGCAAGACGCTGCTGGTGTGGGGCGAGCAGGGCCTCGGCGACGTGCTGCAATTCTGCCGCTTCGTCGCGCCGCTCGCGGAGCGCGTGCATCGCGAAGGCGGCCGGCTCGTGTGGAATACGTTCCCGCAGGTCGGCACGCTGATGCAGCGCAGCCTTGGCGCGTACGCGGATGATTTTGGCGCAGGCGGCGGTGTCGACACGCTGCCGGCGTTCGACTACGAGGTGCCGCTGATCGGCCTGCCGCTGATGCTCGGGATGGAAGCGTCGACGCTCGCGTCGTCGGTGCCGTACCTGCGGGCCGACCCCGATGCGTGCGACGCGTGGCGCGCGCGGCTTGCCGGCGAACGTCGGCTGAAGGTCGGGCTCGTGTGGACGGGCAGCGCGGGCCACCAGCGCAACCCGTTCCGGCGCGTCGGGCTCGAGCGCTATGCCGATGCGTTTCGCGGGATCGACGGCGTTGCGTTCTATTCGCTGCAGCCGGGCGCGCACGCGGATGTCGCCGCGGCACGTGCGGCCGGCTTCGCGGTCGAGGATTTCACGGCGGAACTGACGAGCTTCGACGATACGGCCGCGTTCATCGGCGCGCTGGATCTCGTGATTACCGTATGCACGTCGGTCGCGCACCTGGCGGGCGCGCTCGGTGCGCGCACCTGGGTGCTGCTCGACGTGAACCCGCACTGGCCGTGGATGCTCGAACGCACGGACAGCCCGTGGTATCCGACCGCCACGTTGTACCGGCAGTCGACGTTCGGTGCATGGGCGCCGGTGATGGAGGCGGCGAGTCGCGACCTGCGGAGCCTGGCCGCTCAGCCGGATCGACTGGGTCAAGCGGCCCGGCAGGCCTGAGCGGCCTGCCGGTTCGCGGTCGTCGGCCGCCGCGCGCAGCGGCGGCCGTTTGCCTCATTCGGGCTGGTCGGCGCCGGTCTTCCGGCCGTTGCGCCGGCGCAGCCCCGGCCCGAACGTGAAGCCGAACGCCAGCAGCACGAACGACACCGCGAGCACGATGTTGTTGCCGCTCGTCACGTAAGGCGTGAAGCCGCTCGTGCCTTCGATCCGCACATCCAGCGAACCGATCGTGAACGGCTTCAGCTGGCCGAGTACGCGCCCGTGCGCATCGATCGCGGCCGTCATCCCCGTGTTGGTCGAACGCAGCATCGGCCGGCCCGTTTCGAGCGAGCGCATCCGCGCGATCTGCAGGTGCTGGTCGAGCGCGATCGTGTCGCCGAACCACGCGAGGTTCGTCACGTTGACCAGCACGCCTGGCGGCTGCGGATTGTCGCGGATCGTCGCGGCGATTTCCTCGCCGAACAAGTCCTCGTAGCAGATGTCGGCCATCACGGGCTGGTTGTGCACGAGGAACGGCTTCTGCACCGGCGCGCCGCGCGCGAAATCGCCGAGCGGCATCTTCATCAGGTTGACGAACCACCGGAAGCCCCACGGGATGAATTCGCCGAAGGGCACGAGATGGTGCTTGTCGTAGTGATAGATGTCGCGCGAGTTCGGCGTCACGCCGTACAGGCTGTTCGTATAGTCGACGTAGTGGCCGTCCTCGGTCACCGACGCGCCGACCGCGCCGAACAGCACGGCCGAACCCGTCGTGTCGCTGAACTTGCGGATCGCGACGGCGAACGGCTCGGGCAGCTCCTGGATCATCACCGCGATCGCGGTCTCCGGCGTGACGATCAGGTCGGCCGGCTTCTCGATGATCATCTGCTGGTACATCTTGATCGCCGCGTCGATGCCTTCCTGCTCGAACTTGATGTCCTGCTTCACGTTGCCCTGCAGCAGCCGCACGGTAAGCGGTGCATTCGCGGGCACCGTCCACGTGACCTGCGACAGCCCGAGGCCGGCCGCAATGAGCGCGACCGCCACGCCGGCCGGTGCGGCGATGCGCACGCGCGCGTTGCCGCCCGCACTGCCGGGGCCGGGGGCACGCGCGGGCGACGGGCGTGCGGCGGCGAGCGCCTGCACGACCAGCGCGGCGAACAGCGCGAGCACCCATGCGATTCCGTACACGCCGACCACCGGCGCGAAGCCCGCGAACGGGCCGTCGACCTGCGGGTAGCCGCTGGCGAGCCACGGAAAGCCGGTGAACAGCGTGCCGCGCAGCCATTCGCCGAAGGCCCACGCGCTGGCGAACGCGAACGCGCCGTGCCAGGTCGGCGAGAACGGGCGCGGATCAGGGGTGCGGCGATGCCACGCATGACCCGCGCAGAACGACCACAGCCCGGCCGAGAACGCCGGATACAGTGACAGGTACAGCGCGAACAGCACGAGCGCGCCGCCCGCGAGCGGCGCGGCCATCTCGCCGTACACGTGCATGCTGATGTAGAGCCACCAGATGCCGCTGATGAAGTTGCCTAAGCCGAACGCGCCGCCGGTGAGCGCGGCGCCGCGCCAGCTCGACGTGCGCGTCAGTTGCGCGAAAAACCAGACGAATACGACGAGTTGCAGCCAGCCGCCATGCGGCGTCGGTGCAAAGCTGAGCGTATTGGCGGCGCCGGCGAGCAGTGCGGCCGGGTAATGCCAGCGCGGTAGCGCGCGGCCGGGCGCCGGCGCGAGGAGGCCGCCAGCCGGGCGGGACGGGATCGGATCGTCCATGTGAAGCGGAAGTGGGCGAGCGGTTGAAGGAAACGCGGCTGGCGCGGAACGGTCAGTCTTCGTGCGAGGTTTCGGCGCGACGGCTGGCGAGCGGATTGCGGCGCACCAGCAGGACATGCACCTGGCGCGCATCGCCGCGCTGGATCTCGAACACGAGGTTGCCGAGCTGCAGCTTCTCGCCGCGATGCGGCACGCGTCCGAAATGATGGGTGATCAGGCCGCCGATCGTGTCGACTTCGTCGTCGGGGAAATCGGTGCCGAACGCCTCGTTGAACTGTTCGATCTCGGTGAGCGCGCGCACGCGGAAGCGGCCGTCCGGCCCCGAGATGATGTTGCCGGCTTCCTCGTCGAAGTCGTATTCGTCCTCGATGTCGCCGACGATCTGTTCGAGCACGTCCTCGATCGTGATCAGGCCCGCGACGCCGCCGTATTCGTCGACGACGATCGCCAGGTGGTTGCGGTTCACGCGGAAGTCGTGGAGCAGCACGTTCAGGCGCTTCGATTCCGGGATAAACACGGCCGGGCGCAGCATCCCGCGCACGTCGAATTCTTCCTCGGCGTAAAAACGCAGCAGATCCTTCGCGAGCAGCACGCCGATGACGTTGTCGCGGTTCTCCTCGTACACGGGGTAGCGCGAGTGCGCTTTTTCGAGCACGAACGGGATGAAATCCTCGGGCTTGTCGGCGATGTTGATCGCGTCCATCTGCGCGCGCGGCACCATGATGTCGCGGGCGCACAGATCGGATACCTGGAACACGCCTTCGATCATCGACAGCGAGTCGGCGTCGATCAGGTTGCGTTCGTGGGCGTCCTGGAGAATTTCCAGCAACTCGCCGCGGGATTCGGGCTCGGGCGAGATGAAGTCGGTCAGGCGCTCGAGCAGCGAGCGCTTTTCTTGCGGTTTGTCGGTTAGCTTACGACTGGGATACGAATCGTTCATGGTGGTGCGCCCGGGTCATGCCGGAGCGCGCTGTCACGGAGTAGGCAAGGATACACCAAGGGCACGACGCGACCGTGTCACCCTGGCCGTACGGCCAGGGCGGGCTGCGCGCGGGCCCCGCTCGCGGACGGCCGCGCCGGGCGCGACATCGTCCTCGGGTCCATCCTATCTCAGAAAAGGGCGAAGGCGCAGCAGCGGCAAAAAACGGGTTCGGGCAGGCAGGGCCGGCCCGACGCGAGGAAACGACCGGCCGACCGATGGGTGCCGGCGGCAATCTGCCGCATGCGATGGCTGCCGAAGACGGCTGCGGGGAAGAAAGCTCAGAAGCGCATGCCGGCCGAGCAGCCGCCGGCGGCCGCACCGTTGGTCGCGGCGCCGCCGCAGCCCAGGATCCCGCAGCCGGAGAGCGCGACGCTCGCGGCGACGAGCAGCGCGGCGACCTTGCAGCGCGACCAGCGTGACGGTTTCATCGGCGGGAACCTCGTTCGAATGCGCACACGGCGCGGGAGCGCGTGACGGCCAGCCGGGCGTCGGGCCGCGTCACCGGCATCGCGCGAGCAGCCCTTCCAGTGCGCGATCGGGGATGCCGCTCGCGCGCAGCGCGTCGACCGTGCGGCTCACGTAGTCGAGCGTCGTGCCGTAGCGGCCGGTCGCGCAGCTGAACACTTCCTTCACGATCGGGTCGGACAGCTTGCCCGTATAGGTCGGGACGTCGCGGCGCATCACGAAGGCGAGCGCGTTCACGCGTTCGCCGTTCTCGAGCGAGCACGGCAGCCAGGCGGGCCGGTACGAGCCCATGGGCATCTCGCGCTTCCACAGTGTCTCGAGGTGCGGCTGCGCGGTCGGGCCCGACAGCCGGAATGCGATGCCCGAGCACGAGCCGCCGCGATCGAGCGCGAGTACGAGGCCCGGGCGTTCGGGCGTGCCGCGGTTCACGCGCGACCACAGGTACAGCCCGCGGTGGTAGCCGTGCACCTTGCCGCGTACGGCGGCGACGGTCGGCAGACCGGGGTTCCAGATCAGCGAGCCATAACCGAACAGCCAGAGATCCTGCCGGCCGTCCCAGTCGCGCATCGTGTGCGCGAGCGAGGCCGCGAGTTCGTCTTCCGTCAGCAGCCGCCCGTCGCCGATCGCGGGCGGGTAGGCGGACGGGAGCATCGCGGCGTTGCGCATCGTACTGAAGGCTTACTGGTATGGGTTCGGGAAGCCCAGCTTCGCGAGGATGTCGACTTCGAGCGCTTCCATTTCGGCCGCGTCTTCGTCGCTCGTCTCGTGGTCGTAGCCCTGCGCGTGCAGCGCGCCGTGCACCAGCAGGTGCGCGTAGTGGGCCGTGAGCGGCTTGCCCTGCTCATGCGCTTCCTTCTCGACGACCGGGCAGCACAGCACGAGGTCGCCGATCACGGTGCCGTCGGGCGCCGCGTCGTACGCGAAGGTCAGCACGTTGGTCGGGTAGTCCTTGTGGCGGTAGCCGGCGTTCAGCGTGCGGCCTTCGTCTTCGCCGACGAAGCGCACGGTGAGCTGCGCGCTCGCGAACAGCGCAGGCTCGATCCATTCGGCGATCAGCTTGCGCTTGGGCAGCGTCTTGCGCATCTCGCTCGTGATCTCGTCGCCGTACTGCACGGACAGGTCGAGTTCCAGTGCGCGCGGTTCGTCGTCGAGATCGTCTTCGCGCGGCGCGAGCTCGGCGCCCACGTGCAGCGTCACGCTGTCGTAGTGCTCGGGCTGCAGCGCGAGCTTCGCGCGCATCGCCGGATCGTTGTGCTGCGCGACGATCGCGACGGCCGCGTCGCCCGAACTGCCCGACAGGTCGAACATCAGGCTGCGACCGTCCGGGAAGTCGATCCGCAGCCCTTGTGCGTTGACGGTGCGGGCCTTGCCCTTCGCGTCGAACAGCGAAAGACGGGGGGATTCGGGCGCGGCGGACTGGGCGCGACCGGACTTGCGGGAGCGGGAGGATTTCATGACGCGTACGGCGATTGGGACGCGTTGAGGATACACCAAACAGCCGATCCCACCCGCATTCGAACGGGCGAAAAAAAGCCCGGCGCGCCGTGTGGCGGGCCGGGCCGGCAGGCCGGGGCAGCGCCGCGCGGGCGCCGCCCGTCAGCCGTCCTGGTGCTGCGCGTGGAACTCGTCGTACGCCTCGACGATGCGCGCGACGAGCGGGTGGCGCACGACGTCCGCGCTCGTGAAGCGCGTGAGTGCGATGCCACGCACGCCGCCGAGCACCTGCTGCGCTTCGACGAGGCCGCTCTTGTGGCCGCGCGGCAGGTCGACCTGGCTCGTGTCGCCGGTCACGACGGCCTTCGAGCCGAAGCCGATCCGCGTGAGGAACATCTTCATCTGCTCGGGCGTCGTGTTCTGCGCCTCGTCGAGGATGATGAACGCGTGGTTCAGCGTGCGGCCGCGCATGTACGCGAGCGGTGCGATCTCGATCATCTGGCGCTCGAACATCTTCGCGGTCTTGTCGAAGCCGAGCAGGTCGTACAGCGCGTCGTACAGCGGGCGCAGGTACGGGTCGACCTTCTGCGCGAGATCGCCCGGCAGGAAGCCGAGCCGTTCGCCGGCTTCGACGGCCGGGCGCGTCAGCACGATCCGCTTGACCTGGTCGCGCTCGAGCGCGTCGACCGCGCAGGCGACTGCGAGGTAGGTCTTGCCGGTACCGGCCGGCCCGATGCCGAACGTCACGTCGTGCGACAGGATCTGCTTCAGGTACTCGCGCTGCGCGGGCGTACGGCCGCGCAGGTCGGCGCGCCGCGTGTACAGCTTCGGCGCGGGTTCTTCGTCCGGCTCGCTGGCGTCGAGCTGCACGACGGGCTCGTCGAACGGATGATCGGGGTCGCCGCGGAAGCGCACGTCGAGCGTGTCCTGGCGGCCGTTGCCGGTCGTGTGGCGCACCTCGACCAGCGCGAGCTGGATGTCGTCGACCGACAGCGGATCGCGCGCCCGGTTGTAGAAATTTTCGAGCGCGGCGAGCGCGAGCTTGGCGCCGCGCCCGCGGATCGTGATCCGGTGGCCGCGCCGCGCGAGCGTGACGTCGAGCGCCTGTTCGATCTGCCGCAGGTTCTCGTCGAGCGGGCCGCAGAGATTGGCGAGGCGCGCGTTGTCTTCGCGCGGGGCAGTGAATTCCAGTGCTTGGACGGTCTTCAAAGTAGCGTCGGGCTCCTGTTGAGCGTCAATTAGTGGGTGGCCGCGCTCGCGTCGTCGCTGACGAGCACGAGCTCGCCGCGCAGCGAATGCGGGTACGCATGGTTGATCTTCACGTCGATCATCTGGCCGATCAGGCGCGGGTGCGACGCGAGCGGCGCCGGGAAATTCACGACCCGGTTGTTCTCGGTGCGGCCCGCGAGTTCGTTCGGATCCTTGCGCGACGGGCCCTCGACGAGGATCCGCTCGACCTTCCCGACCATCGACTGGCTGATGCGCGCGACGTTCTCCTCGATGGTCGCCTGCAGATGTTGCAGGCGTTTGAGCTTCACTTCACGCGGCGTGTCGTCGTGCAGGTTCGCGGCCGGCGTGCCGGGGCGCGGGCTGTAGATGAACGAGAAGCTCGTGTCGTAGCTCATGTCGTGCACCAGCGCCATCATCTTGTCGAAATCGTCCTCGGTCTCGCCGGGGAAGCCGACGATCATGTCGGTCGACAGCGACAGGTCGGGGCGGATCGCGCGCAGCTTGCGGATCACCGACTTGTATTCGAGCACCGTGTAGCCGCGCTTCATCGCCATCAGGATGCGGTCGGAGCCGTGCTGGACAGGCAGGTGCAGGTGGCTCACGAGCTTCGGCACCTTGGCGTAGGTGTCGATCAGGCGCTGCGTGAATTCCTTCGGGTGCGACGTCGTATAGCGGATCCGCTCGATGCCGGGGATATCGGCGACGTATTCGATCAGCGTCGCGAAATCGGCGATTTCCGACGAGCCGGCCGCCAGCGCGCCGCGGTACGCGTTCACGTTCTGGCCGAGCAGCGTGACTTCGCGCACGCCCTGGTCGGCGAGGCCGGCCACTTCGGTCAGCACGTCGTCGAGCGGGCGCGACACTTCATCGCCGCGCGTGTACGGCACCACGCAGTAGCTGCAGTACTTCGAGCAGCCTTCCATGATCGACACGAACGCGCTCGGCCCCTCGACGCGCGCGGGCGGCAGGTGGTCGAACTTTTCGATTTCGGGAAACGAGATGTCGACCTGCGCGCGGCCGCTCTCGCGGCGCGCGTCGATCATCTGCGGCAGGCGGTGCAGGGTTTGCGGGCCGAACACGAGGTCGACGTACGGGGCGCGCGACACGATCGATGCGCCTTCCTGGCTCGCGACGCAGCCGCCGACGCCGATCAGCAGGCCGGGCTTCGCTTCCTTCAGCTCGCGCACGCGGCCGAGATCGGAGAACACCTTCTCCTGCGCCTTTTCACGCACCGAGCACGTGTTGAACAGGATGATGTCCGCGTCTTCCGGCGTGTCGGTCTTTTCGAGGCCTTCGGAGGCATTGAGCACGTCCACCATCTTGTCCGAGTCGTACTCGTTCATCTGGCAGCCGAAGGTCTTTACGTAAACTTTCTTGGTCATGGGGATTCGCCGTTCGCAGTGGTTGACCTGGGGGCGTCGTCAAGGGTGAATCGGGACGGCCGTGCGCTGCACGCGAAACGCGCGCATCGAGCAGGAAAAGCCGTCGGGAAAGCCCTCCATTATAGCTTTTCGCGCTGCCCTGGGCCCGCGTCGGGTTGCGGCCTCGCGACGTCGATCGGCGGGTTCCGACCCTTGAGCGACGACGCGCCAGCCGTCAGCGGCACGCGTTCAGCAGGTCGTCGTGCGCGGCTTCCTCGCGCGCGAAGTGCTCGGCGAGAAAATCGAGCAGCACGCGCACGCGCGGCGCCATGTAGCGCTTGCCGGGATAGATCGCGTGCAGCGGCGCGCTCTGGTGCCGCCAGTCGGGCAGCAGGACCTTGAGCCGTCCGGCGCGGATGTCGTCGGCGACATCCCAGATCGAGTTCAGCACGATGCCGTTGCCGCGCAGCGCCCACTCGCGGGCGAGGCCGCCGTCGTTGGTCTCGAACGCGGTGGCGAGCGGCACCGTGCAGGTCTGCGTGTCGTCGCCGCGCGTGAAGCGCCACGTATTCATCGGCCCGGACGCCACCGTGATCACGTTGCACTGAAAGCGGGCCAGATCGTGCGGATCGCGCGGCATGCCGTGGCGCTTGACGAACGACGGCGCCGCGCACGGCACGCGCCGGTCCGCGGCGAGCCGGCGGGCGATCAGCGCGCCGTCGGGCGGCGCGGCGAAACGGATCGCGAGGTCGATCTCGTCCTGCCACAGGTTCACCGTCGAGTCGGACGCCGTCAGCGAGAAGGTCACGTCCGGGTAGCGTGCGGTGAATTCGTCGAGCCAGTCGAGCAGCCGGCGGCGGCCGAAATCGGACGTCGCCGACAGCCGCACCCGGCCGCCGACGACGTTGCGGCCGGCCTGCAGCAGCGCGTTTGCGTCGTCGAGCGCCTGCAACGCCTGCCGGCAGCCGTTCAGGTACAGGCGGCCCTCGTCGGTGAGCCGCAACTGCCGGGTCGAACGGTCGAACAGCCGGGTAGCGACCGCCGCCTCGAGCTTGGCGAGGCGCGCGCTCGCGGCGGCCGGCGTGAGATTCAGCTTGCGCCCGGCGGCGGACAGGCTGCCCAGTTCGGCCGCCTCGACGAACAGCCGGATATCGCCCAGTCGATCCATGCGATTTTCCAGAAATATTTGAAAATGGTTCAAACGCCACGCCAATTATCAAATATCGGCATCTTCGGGACAATGCGCACATCCTGCCTTTTGTGCGGTGCGGCACCAATCGGGCGTCGCGTCCGCCGCCTTCCGGAGAACGTCATGCCCATCCCGTTACTGGCGCTCGCGATCAGCGCCTTCGCCATCGGCACCACCGAGTTCATCATCATGGGCCTGCTGCCCGAGGTCGCGCACGACCTCGCCGTGTCGCTGCCGTCGGCCGGCCTGCTCGTGACCGGCTATGCGCTCGGCGTCGCGGCCGGCGCGCCGCTGCTCGCGGTGCTGACGAGCCGCATGCCGCGCAAGGCCGCGCTGCAGTTGCTGATGGCGATCTTCATCGTCGGCAACGTGCTGTGCGCGACCGCGTCAGGCTACGCGATGCTGATGGTCGCGCGCGTCGTCACGTCGTTCGCGCACGGGTCGTTCTTCGGGATCGGCGCGGTGGTCGCCGCGTCGCTCGTGCCGGCCGACAAGCGCGCGAGCGCGATCGCGCTGATGTTCACGGGGCTCACGCTGTCGAACGTGCTCGGCGTGCCGTTCGGCACGTTCGTCGGTCAGCTGCTCGGCTGGCGCGCGTCGTTCTGGATCGTTGCCGCGCTCGGCGTGCTGGCGCTCGGCGGCGTGGCCGCGCTGGTGCCGAACCGTCACGACAGCGGGCCGGTCGGCCTCGGCCACGAGGTGCGCGTGCTGAAGGAGCCGCAGGTGTGGCTCGCACTGCTGATGACGGTGCTCGGTTTCGGCGGCGTGTTCGTCGTGTTCACGTACATCGCGCCGATTCTGGAAACCGTGTCGGGCTACTCGCCGCGCGCGGTCGCGCTGATCCTCGTGCTGTTCGGCGCCGGGCTGACGATCGGCAACACGCTCGGCGGCAAGCTTGCCGACCGTGCGCTGATGCCGTCGCTGATCGCGATCCTCGTCGCGCTGATGGCCGTGATGGCCGTGTTCGCGAAGACGAGCCACCTGCCGGTCGCGGCCGCCGTCACCGTATTCGTCTGGGGGATCGCCGCGTTCGCGACAGTGCCGCCGCTGCAGGCGCGCGTGGTCGAGAAGGCCGCGAGCGCGCCGCATCTCGCATCGACGTTGAACATCGGCGCGTTCAACGTCGGCAACGCGGGCGGCGCGTGGCTCGGCGGCCTTGCGCTGGAGCACGGCTTCGCGCTCGACGCGCTGCCGTGGGTCGCCGTCGCGGTGACGTTCGCGGCGCTCGTCGTCACGTGGTTCGCGATGCGGCTCGACGCGCGCGGCCCGGCACGCGGCGCGGCGCCGGCGGCGCAGTGAGCGACGCGATAGCGGCAGGAAAAGGTTCGCGAGAAACGCATTCCTCCGCGATGCTGATAACGGTGTGAAGATAACTTCGTTTGCCCGTGCAAGGCCGGGTGATAGCGTCTCGATACGCGCCATGGCTGGCGCAACGCGATTCCGATCCCGGCTTACCCCATACGCAGGGCCGCGCAGCGGCCCGGAGGCAATGCTATGTCTTCATCCCTGGCGCTCGTGCGCGACGTGTCTTCCTTCGAGTCCGGCAACGCTGCCGACCTGCGCGCGTCCGCGTCGCTCGACGTCCTCGAGCAGGTCGTCGGCGTGAACCTCGCGCGCTTGCGCGCCGAGCGGCAACTGTCGCTCGATGCGCTCGCGCGGCTGTCCGGCGTGTCGCGCGCGATGCTCGCGCAGATCGAATCGGCGCGCAGCGTGCCGTCGATCAAAGTGCTCTGCAAGATCGCCGCGGCGCTGAAGGTGTCGGTCGCCGCGTTCCTGCGCCGCCATGCGGTGAACGGCTTCGAGCACCTGGCGGCCGAACGCGCGTCGCGCGTCGTCAGCTCGAACGGCCGTTTCTCGGCCCGCGCGCTGTATCCGGAAGGCGAGCCGGCCGCGGCCGAGTTCCACGAATTGCGGATCGCGCCGCTGCATACGGAGCCCGGCGCGCGCCGCGCGCCCGGCACGACGGTCAACCTCGTCGTCAGCGAGGGCACGCTCGAAGTCAGCGTGCATGACCGCCGCCAGTTGCTGGCGACCGGCGACGCGATCGTGTTCGATGCCGATCAGCCGTACAGCCTGCGTAACCCGGGCGACAGCGAAGCGCGCGCGTTCCGCGTGACGGTGAGCCCCGAGGTGCCGCCGCGGTGGCTCGTGCCCGACGCGGCGCACGCGGCTCACTGACCGCACGGCTGGAGCGGAACGGTCGCTTTCCCGCCGTCTCGCGGGAGCGCGGAAGCGTGGCCGGGTGGTCGGCCGTTCGGACGATGCCGTTAGACGGAGTCGTCAGTAAGGTTTTAGGTGTGGTGCGCTGCGCGTCGCGCGCAGCTGTTGTATGCTTGGCCCGCCGTTGATGGGGTACCCCCGTCCGGCAATCAGTGCGTCTTCAGGGCGGGGTGAAATTCCCCACCGGCGGTAGGCTGGCGTAAGCCGGCGAGCCCGCGAGCGCCCGCGCATCCGCGCGGGGTCAGCAGATCTGGTCGAATGCCAGAGCCGACGGTCATAGTCCGGATGAGAGAAGATGTGCAGATAGTCATGTCCGTCAGGGCTGCTTCGCGATGCGTGCGAAGCGGGTTGTCGTTCTGTCTGTTTGCAATGCCCTGGAACGTTTTTCGCCCAAATCGTATTTGCGAGGAGCGTTTCACATGTCCTTGATGTCCCTTTCGTCGGCACCGGCCGACGCCTTTGCCGATCTCCCGTTGCTGGATTCCGAACCGGTGCCGCCGCGCATCGCCGCTGCGCTCGACGCCATGCGCGCAGGCCGTGCGGTCGTGCTGCAGGATGACCACGACCGCGAGAACGAAGCCGACCTGATCGTTGCCGCCGAGCGCATCACGCCCGAGACGATGGCGCTGCTGATCCGCGAGTGCAGCGGCATCGTGTGCCTGTGCCTGACGGACGACACGGTGCGCGCGCTTGAACTGCCGCCGATGGTGCAGACCAACGAAAGCCGCAACGGCACCGCGTTCACGGTGTCGATCGAAGCGCGCGAAGGCGTGCATACCGGCGTGTCGGCGGCCGACCGCGTGACGACGATCCGCGCGGCGATCGCGGAAGGCGCGAAGCCGCACGACATCGTGCGACCCGGCCACGTGTTTCCGTTGCGTGCGCAACCGGGTGGCGTGCTCGCGCGCCGCGGCCACACCGAAGGCACGGTCGACCTGTCGATTCTCGCGGGCCTGAAGCCGGCCGGCGTGCTGTGCGAGCTGATGAATCCGGACGGCACGATGACGCGCGGCGACGACGTCGAACGTTTCGCGCAACGGCACGGGCTGCCGATGCTGACGATCGCGGAACTCGTCGAGTTCCGCGAGGCGCTGGCGGTCGCGCGCGAGCGCTGCTGCGAACCGGCCTGAGCGGCGGGAAAACGGGTGCGTTAGCGCACCCGTCGCAGGCCGGCGTGACCTGACCCGGCCTGGATGACAATCAGGACTGCACGTCGCCGAATTCGCCTCGCATGCCGGCTTCGACGAGCGACGGCAGTTCGTCCATCTTGCGCATGATCCGCGTGATGCCCATCGCGCGCAGCGCGTCCGCGTAGTTGTCGGGGATGTGGCTCGCGCCGACGAACGCGATCGTCTTCATCCCGGCCGCGCGCGCGGCATTCAGCCCCGATACGCTGTCCTCGACGACGATGCAGCGCTCCGGCGCCACACCGAGCGTGTGCGCCGCATGCAGGTAGACGTCGGGGTAGGGCTTCGGCCGCGCCACCTGCTCGGAACTGAATACGCGCTCGCCGAAGATCTCGGTGAGCGACGCACGCTTCAGCGAATTGCGCACGCGCACGAGCCGGCTGTTCGACACCACGGCCGCCGGCAGCGTGACCTTCAGCAGCGCGTCGCGCACGCCGGAGATCGGCGCGAGCGATTGCGCGAGCGCGACCTCGATGTTGTGCTCGATGGTCTCGATGAAGTTCGCGGGCATTTCGATCCCGAAGCGGGATTCGATTCCGGTGAGGAAGCGCGACGTCTGCTGGCCGAATGCCGACTTGGCAGCGGCTTCGAAATCGAGGTTCGGGAACGTGGCGGACAGCGTTTCAAGCAGTACGCGGTCGGCAATGACTTCGCTGTCGACGAGCACGCCGTCGCAGTCGCAGATGAGGTGATCGAGCATGATGGTGACAAAGCAGACAATCGGCGACGCCGATCAATTCGTCATCATACGTGCTTTCACGCGCGCGCCGCGCGCCGTTTCGGCAAATTTGCCCGATCCGGCCGTAGCGTTGCCGCGCTTCATGCAGGCGTGCTGCGGATTGCGTGACGGCGGCGGCCTGTTTGCCCGGGCCGTCGCCGCTTGTCGCGTTACAGCTCGATCACGCGCCCCGTTTTCCACGATGTCATCGCGGCCTCGGCAAGTTCGAGCGCGGCGAGCCCGTCGTCGATCGTCGTCCTGACCGGCGTGCCGTCGCGCAGCGCGTCGACGAAGTGCGCGAGCTCGGCCGCGTACGCATGCCGGTAGCGTTCGAGGAAGAACGGCTCCGGCACGTCCGTCGCGATACCTCCGGCGAGCCACGCGCTTACCTCGGTCGGCCGCACGTTGCCGGCTTGCAGCATCCCGTTGCTGCCGAGCAGCTCGAAGCGCTGGTCGTAGCCGTAGGCCGCGCGTCGCGACGTGTTGATCTGGCACAGCAGCCCGCGCCGCGTGCGGATCGTCACGGCGGTCGAATCGATGTCGCCTGCTGCGCGCACGGCCGGGTCGGTCAGGCAACTGCCGGTTGCGTGCAGCGTCTGCGCTTCGTCGCCGAGAATCCAGCGGAACATGTCGAAGTCGTGGATCAGCATGTCCTTGAAAATGCCGCCCGAGCTGCGGAGGTAGTCGACCGGCGGCGCGCCGGGGTCGCGGCTCGTGACGACCAGCATTTCCGGTGCACCGATCTCGCCGCGCTCGACACGTGCCTTCAGCGCGGCGAACGTCGGATCGAAGCGGCGCTGGAAGCCGATCATGCAGGTCACGCCGGTGCGCCGCACGACGTCCGCGCATGCGCGCGAGCGCTCGATGCTCAGGTCGACCGGCTTCTCGCAGAACACGGCCTTGCCCGCGTTCGCGGCCGCGACGATGAGGTCTGCGTGCGTGTCGGTGCTCGACGCGATCACGACCGCCTGTACCGACGCATCGCCGAGCGCGCGTTCGATGTCGGCAACCTGCGCGCCGTGCGCGTGGGCGAGCGCGTCGGCCGACGGCGCATGGCGGTCGATCACGTACCTGAGCTTCGCGCCCGGATGGCGCGCGAGATTCGCCGCGTGGATCTTGCCGATCCTGCCCGCGCCGAACAACGCGAATTCGATCATTCCGTTCTCCTGTTGATTGGGTTTTGCCGGCACGCGGCGTGTGTCGGCCGCGTGCGGTGGTGACGTATCAGCGATCCGCCAGTTGGCCGCGCACGTAGTCGATGCTCGCCCGCAGCCGGTCTTCGATGTCGTCCGCCTCGGCGATCTCGCTCGCAAACGGTTCGAACGAGAACGCGCCGCGGTAGCCGCGCGCAAGCAGTTCGCGCAGTTGCCGGATGTTGCCGAGCCGGTCGGCGCCGCCGACCAGCACGCGGTGGCCGTCGCGCATCCGGTCGACCGGCAGGCCGGTTTCCTCGACGCCGGAGATATGCACGAGGCCCGTCAGGTTCGGGAAGAAGATGTCCTCGCCTGACAGGTGATGGTGGAACGTGTCGTGCACGAGCCGGAAGACCTGTTCGCCCGCCGCGTCGTAGAGGGCTTTCACCGCGTCCGACTTGCGGCGCAGCGCGCATTCCTCGAAGCCGAGCGGCTCGATGAAGCCGAGCAGGTTGCGCGCTTCGAGGATCGGCTTCAGCGCCTTCAATGCCTTCACGAGATCCGCATGGCGCTCGCCCGCGCCGCGCGTATCGTTGCGGCTGTTGGTCGGGCACAGCACCAGCGCGCGCGCGCCGCATTGCGCCGCGTAGTCGGCCAGCACGGTCGCTTCATCCGCGCGCTCGGCGTTCCATTGCTCGAAGCGCTGCAGCGCGTTGATCGTCAGGATCGTCACGCCACCGGCTTCGGCCGTCGCGCGCACGGCGGCGGCCGGCGTGCCGTCGGCGATCTCGATGCCGTCGAGATCGTTACGGATCTCGATCGCGTCGACACCGAGGCGCCGGCACAGCGCGACGTAGCGGTCGAGCGGCAAGCGCGGCGCGCTCATCCGGTTCAGCGAAAACGTAAGGGGTTGGGTCATCACGGGGCCTCGGTCGGGGTTCGACGCCGGGACGGCAGGCGACCGGCCGGCGCGACCGAGTGCCGCCCGCGTGCGGGGCGTCCATCGGTCGGGCCATCGTTTCCGGTGCATTCGTCGTGGCGAATGACCGTCAATGTAGGACGGCGCCGTCCCGGCTGCATGCGTGGCGTTGCCGAAAAATCGGCAAGAAGACGCTCCATGAGCGGGCGCGAAACGGGTGTGCCCGGCAGGCCCTAGACCGGTTGCAGGTACGGGCTCGTGCGCACATTGGCCGAGCAGAACACGCGGAACTCGACCGGCTCGGCCGGCGGCGGCTGCTCGACCACGCCGCACGCATGCATCAGGTGCTGCAGCGCCGAGATCGCCTGCCCGTCCGGGTCCTGGTCGATCGCGATGTCCATCGTGCCTGCCTCGATGTACGCGCGATGCTGGTCGAGCATCTCGTGGCCGACCCAGACGACGTTGCCGGCCGCGCCGAAGCGGCGCAGCGCAGCCTCGATGCCGGCCGAGCCGCCGCCGCTGTTGTAGATGCCGACCACGTCGCCGGACGCGCGCAGCGCCTTCGCGACGGCGCTGTAGGCGAGGTCGTCCTGATCGAGCGTTTCGGCGATTTCAGTGTCGCAGGCCAGTTCGGGGAATGCGCGCGCCAGTTCGAAGCGGCAGCCGGCGATCCGATCCATGTGGACGCGATAGCCCATCCGGCCGCCGAGCAGCAGCACGCGACCGGGCCGCTTCGCGAGACGGCCGATGCAGTAGCCGGCCGTGCGGCCCGCGCGTTCGTTGTCGATGCCGGCGTAGTGCGAGCGCGCGATTCCGCCGATGTCGGAGACCATCGTGACGACGGTCTCGCCGCGCGCGATCGCGCCGGCCAGCGCATCGCGCACGCGCGGCGTATCGCCGGCAGTCACGATCAGCGCCGCGCGGCGGTACGCGGGGCGCTCGATCTGCTCGGCGAGGCGCGTGCAGTCGGCGGCGGGAAGGATCGCCCGGTGCACGACGACGCGCCGGTCGAGCATCTGCACCGCGCGCTGCAGCGCCTGCTGCAGCCGTCGGTAGAACGGCGTGTCGGTATCGGGCAGCAGTACGTCGACGTGAATCAGCCCGTGCCGGACATCGGGAAGCTGACGCGGCACGCCGAGCGTGCGCGCCGCGGCGACGACGCGTTCGCGCGCGTGCGCCGATACGCTGCCGCGCTCATTCAGCACGCGATCGACGGTCGCGGTGCTGACGCCCGCGAGCTGTGCGATCTCGACGAAACGCGCGGTGCGTTTGCGCCGGCGAGGTGCGGGGGCGGCGGCCATCGTGTCGTCTCCTGTCGGCCAGGGGCGGTGCTTGCATGTTTCCCCGGCATGCGTGCGGCGGGCGCGCGCTGTCGTGAGGGTGCGGGGGCTGGCGGTATGCTGGCGCCGCGACGCGAGTTCGTCAACGACGGGGGCCGGGCAGGCGAGGGGAAGGGGAGTGGCGGGGGATGATGCGCGAAGCGCGCGACGCCGAACGCCGCGCGCTTCGTTCAAACCGCGATCAGATCGTGGAATGCAGGTGCAGATACAGCCCGGCCGCCGCGGCGCCGCCCAGCAGCGGACCGACGACGGGCACCCATGCATAGCGCCAGTCGCTGTCGCGCTTGCCGGGAATCGGCAGCAGCGCATGCATGATGCGCGGCGACAGGTCGCGCGCGGGGCTCATCGCATAGCCGGTCGGGCCGCCGAGCGAGATGCCGATGCCGAGCACGAGCAGGCCGACGGGCAGAGCGTCGAGTGCGCCGAGGCCGACTTGCGGCGATGCGAGGTACAGCACGCCGAGGATCAGCACGAACGTGCAGATCGCTTCGGTCAGCACATTGTGCGTGACGCTGCGGATCGCCGGCGCCGTGCAGAACACCGCGAGCTTCAGGTCGGCATCGGCTTCCCTCGCGAAGTGCTGGCGATAGGCGAGCCACACGAGCAGGGCGCCCGCCATCCCGCCGAGCATCTGCGCGAGGATGTAGCCGCCGACTTTCGACCACGCGAACTTGCCCGCGAGCGCGAGACTGATCGTGACGATCGGGTTCAGGTGCGCGCCGCTGAACGACGCGGTCACGTAGACGGCGACGAATACGGCCATCGCCCAGCCCATCACGATCACGATCAGGTCCGCGCCTTTGCCCTTGGTCTTTGCAAGCAGCACGTTTGCGACCGCGCCGTTGCCGAGCAGCACGAGGATCGCTGTGCCGATGAATTCTGCAATATAAGGTGACATGGTTGTCTCTCGTATGTCGCGGCGGACTCGCGGGTTGCGCGGTCCGCCGGTGTTGTTGTATTTCGTCTGGATGTCTGAAGATTACTGGGCGTCGTCGGCCCATGCCTTCGCCGCGCGTACCGCACGCTGCCAGCCCGACATGCAGCGTTCGACCTGCTCCTTCGGCATCGACGGTGCAAAGCGGCGATCGAGCTGCCACTGGTCGCGCACTTCGTCGAGGTTCTTCCAGTAGCCGATCGCGAGGCCCGCGAGGTAGGCCGCGCCGAGCGCGGTCGTCTCGGTGATCTGCGGACGCACCGCATCGACGCCGAGCAGGTCGGCCTGGAACTGCATCAGCAGGTCGTTCGCGCTCGCGCCGCCGTCGACGCGCAGCTCGCCGATGCTGATGCCCGAATCGGCTTCCATCGCGGCCAGCACGTCGAGCGACTGGTACGCGATCGCATCGAGTGCCGCGCGTGCGAGGTGCGCGGAGGTCGTGCCGCGCGTGACGCCGAATACCGAACCGCGTGCCCGTGCGTTCCAGTGCGGTGCGCCGAGGCCGGCGAACGCGGGCACGAGGTAGACGCCGTCGGTGTGCGGCACGCTCGCGGCGAGCGCTTCGATTTCAGCCGCGCTCTTGATGATGCCCATGCCGTCGCGCAGCCACTGCACGACCGCGCCCGCGATGAAGATGCTGCCTTCGAGCGCGTACTGCACGTCGTCGCCGACCTGCCATGCGATCGTCGTGACGAGGTTGTTCTTCGATTCGATCGGCTTGTCGCCGGTGTTCATCATCAGGAAGCAGCCGGTGCCGTAGGTGTTCTTCACCATGCCCGACGTCGTGCACATCTGGCCGAACAGTGCCGCCTGCTGGTCGCCGGCGATGCCCGCGAGCGGGATCTTCGACGCGAACACGGTGGTCTTCGTGTGGCCGTAGATTTCCGACGAGGCCTTCACTTCCGGCAGCATGCTGCGCGGGATGTCGAGCAGTTCGAGCAGCTCGTTGTCCCATTCGCGCGTGTGGATGTTGAACAGCATCGTGCGCGATGCGTTCGTCACGTCGGTCACGTGCAGTTCGTGCTTCGTGAAGTTCCACACGAGCCAGCTGTCGACGGTGCCGAATGCGAGCTTGCCCTGCCTGGCCTTCTCGCGTGCGCCCGGCACGTTGTCGAGAATCCAGCGGATCTTGGTTCCGGAGAAGTACGAGTCGATCGGCAGGCCGGTCTTCGCGCGCACCTTTGCCTCGAGACCCTGCTTCTTCAGCGAGTCGCAGAAGTCGGCCGTGCGGCGGTCCTGCCAGACGATCGCGTTGTAGACGGGCTGGCCCGTCTCGCGGTCCCAGACGATGGTCGTTTCGCGCTGGTTCGTGATGCCGATCGCGGCGATCGACGTGCCGTTCATGCCCGTGCGCGTGACGGCTTCAGCGGCGACGCCGGCTTGCGTCGACCAGATTTCCTGCGGGTCGTGCTCGACCCAGCCGGGTTGCGGGTAGATCTGTTCGAATTCCTTCTGGGCGATCGATACGATATTGCCCTGGCGATCGAACAGCATCGCGCGGGAACTCGTGGTGCCCTGGTCAAGCGCGAGGATGTACTGGTCCTGCATGTCTCTCATCTCCATCCGTGAATTGGCCTAGTTGTGATGCGCGCCGCATGTGGGGCGGCGCGTCGGTGAGTCAACGTCGGTAAGACAACTGCAACTGCATTCGGATCACGCGTGCGGCGCGTGCGCGGCGGCGAACCATGCGTCGACGGCGGCCGTCACCGTATCGAGCGTGCCTGGCGCGACGTGCAGGCCGAGCTTCGAGCGGCGCCACAGCACGTCCTGCGCGCAGGTCGCCCATTCGGCGTCGCGCAGGTAGCGCAGTTCGGCGTCGTGGATGCCCGGCGCGATTTCGGCGCCGAGATCGGCGAGCGACGTCGCGCCGTCGACCACGCGCTCCGCGCGCGTGCCGTACGCACGCGCATAGCGGCGGGCGAGCGCGGCGGGCAGCCACGGGTGGCGTTTCGCGAACGCGCCGGCAAATACGTCGAACTTCGCGTTCGCGATGTCGCCGCCCGGCAATGCGACACCGGCCGTCCAGGTTTTCGCGTCGCGGCCGAGCGCGCGGCACAGCATGTCGCCGGCTTCTTCCGCGAGCTTGCGGAACGTCGTGATCTTGCCGCCGAACACCGACAGCAGCGGGGCGCCCGCGCCGTCGTCGAGCTCGAGGCGGTAGTCGCGCGTGACGGCCGACGCGTTCGTCGCGTTCTCGTCTTCGAGCAGCGGGCGCACGCCCGAGTAGGTCCAGTGCACGTCGGCCGGCGAGATCTTGCGCTTGAAGTAGCGGTTGATCGAATCGCACAGGTACTGTGTCTCGTCGCGATCGATCGCGACCTTCGCGGGATCGTTCGTGTATTCGACGTCGGTCGTGCCGATCAGCGTGAAGTCGTGTTCATACGGAATCGCGAAGATGATTCGCTTATCCGGGTTCTGGAAGATGTACGCGTGATCGTGATCGAACAGGCGGCGCGTGATGATGTGGCTGCCCTTCACGAGCCGCACGCTATGCTGCGCGCCGCGGCCGAGTGCGCCGTGCAGGACTTCGCCGACCCACGGGCCGGCCGCGTTCGCGATCGCGCGCGCGTGCACCACGCGGATCGAACCGTCGGCGTGCTGCAGCCGCGCTTCCCATTCGTCGCCGTGGCGTTCGGCCGAGACGAGCTTTGTGCGCGTCAGGATCTCGGCACCGCGCTCCTTCGCATCCATCGCGTTCAGCACGACGAGGCGGGCGTCGTCGACCCAGCCGTCGGAATATACGAAGCCGCGCTTGATCGAGTCGATCAGCGGCGCGCCGGCCGCATGGCGGCGCATGTCGATGCCGCGCGAGCCGGGCAGCAGTTCGCGTTTCGCGAGGTGATCGTAGAGGAACAGGCCGATGCGGATCAGCCAGGCCGGACGCAGGTTCGGCATGTGCGGCATCACGAAGCGCAGCGGCCACATGATGTGCGGCGCCGCGCGCAGCAGCGTCTCCCGCTCCTGCAGCGCCTTGCGTACCAGCCCGAACTCGTTGTACTCGAGGTAACGCAGGCCGCCGTGAATCAGCTTCGTGCTGGACGACGACGTGTGCGACGCGAGGTCGTCCTGCTCGCAGAGCATGACCGACAGGCCGCGGCCGGCCGCATCGCGCGCGATGCCCGCGCCGTTGATGCCGCCGCCGACGACGAGCAGATCGTAGCGATTCGGTTGGGTCACCTGCTGTCCTTATCGTCTGTTGAAATAGGGTGAACACGAAATGTTCGGATTCGAAATTTAACGAACGAAATCGAAAAAGTAAAGTTCGAAAAAGCGGGGCCAGTAGCGCGCGGCGCGATCCCGGACGATACTGGCGGAATCGACCGTTTCGCGAGGTGAATCATGCGTATTGGGATGTGGGCCGGCATGTGCGCCGTCCTTCTGGCGGGGTGCGGCGCGGGCACGCCGCCGCTCGCCGGCAACTGGCGGGCGCCGTCGTTCGTCGACCTGCAGACGTCGTGCGGCGGCACGGCGCGCGACTGGGGCGCGGACGCGCAGCCGGTCTACTCGACGCTGTACGACGCGTATGTGGCGAAGCGGTATCGCGGGCTGACCGAAGCGAACTATTGTGCGTTCGTAAACGAACTTTCGGCCCACTATGTGGCGCCTGACGCGGCGGCGCGCGCTGGCTGGATCGCGTATTTCAACGGTGCGCGCGCACAGGCCATCAGTTGGCGGGCGGCGGTCGATCCGACGCTGCGCGGCGGTTGAAGCCGGCTGAGGTAGGCGGGCGGAGCAAGCGGAAGCGACCGCGTGGCCGGGAATCGGGCCGCGCGGTCAGGTCAGGAACAGCGGAATTTCACGAATAGCGGTACTTGATGGATCGCAGCGCGGCGTCGCCGCTCTCGGTCACGCAGTATTTGCGCCCCGAGCCGAGCCCTTCCAGGCGAACGAGCTGCTGTTCGAGCAGGATGTCCAGTTCATCCCGATCCATGTCGCGCTGATCAGGCGCGTCCTTCACAAGCAATAGCGTGGCGAATTCATGCGGACTCAGCATCGTTCTCTCCATGGCAATCGGACTGCCCGCGCGGCCGGCGCACACGCCGACGCGCGATACCCCGCGGGGTATGGCTTGGGGGGAAAGCTGTATTCGCCGGCCCTGCGGTTCGCACACGCCCTGGCACAGGCGGATCGGGCGAACGGGCCGGGGAACTGGAGTCTAGTCGAGCGCGCGGGCAACGACAAATCGTGCCCCGTTAATTTTCCGTTTGACAGAAGCGCTCGCCGCAAGCGGTCCACGCGCAGCGCCAACTTCTTGATTTCACTTGAAGTTTCAGGTGCGGTGCAGCATCGCAGCCGTCATTCCGCGACGTACACCTGGGTGCCGGCGGTGGCCACCGTGTCGGCCATCTCCGGCGGCAGCGGCTTGTCGGTGAAGAGTGCGTGCACCTGGCTCAGGTGGCCCTGGCGCACCAGTGCCGGGCGACCGACCTTCGAATGGTCGGCCACGAGGTAGACCGTGCGCGCGTGCTGCATGATCGCCTCGGCCACGCGCACCTCGCGCGTGTCGAAATCGCGCAGCGTGCCGTCGGCCTCGATCGCCGACGTGCCGATGATCGCGTAGTCGACCTTGAACTGCCGGATGAAGTCGATCGCGAGCTCGCCGACGATGCCCTTGTCCCACGGCCGCACGATGCCGCCCGTGATCAGCACCTCGCAGTCGGGGTAGCCGCTCATCATCGACGCGACGTTCAGGTTGTTCGTGATCACGTGCAGCCCGTGATGGCGGTTCAGCGCGCGCGCGACCTCCTCGGTCGTCGTGCCGAGGTTGATGAACAGCGACGCCTGGTCGGGGATGTGCGACGCCGCGAGCGCCGCGATGCGCCGCTTCTCGTCGTGGAACATCCGCTGGCGCGCGGTGTACGACACGTTCTCCGAGCTGGTCGGCAGGCTCGCGCCGCCGTGGTAGCGGCGCAGCAGGTTCAGGTCGGCGAGCCAGTTCACGTCGCGGCGGATCGTCTGCGGCGTCACCGCGAAGTGCGCGGCGAGATCGTCGACGGTCACGAAGCCGTCGCGCTGCACCCATTCGAGCAATTCCTGCTGGCGCGCGTTGAGGGTGAGGCGGGGATCTCGGGTCATGGCTCGATGGTCGTGTCGTGAGACGGAGCAGGTATTGTAAGGGCGGCAACGCCATTCGGCCGGCCTCGCCCGCACGAGCGCGCACGATTCATGCGGAAATTGCATGGATTCATGTGACAAATGAATTTGTGCGATTCCGCCGATCGCGCTGCAATGACGGATTGCCCGCGCGCGCGGGCGCGTTCATTTCAGCTTTCGACGAGGTGGCATCGATGACAGGCTTCAACTGGCACAACCCGTATCCGACGACCCGCATTCCGGTGTTCGCGCGCAACGTCGTGTCGACGTCGCACCCGCTGGCCGCGCAGGCCGGGCTGCGGATGCTGTGGAAGGGCGGCAATGCGGTCGATGCGGCGCTGGCCGCCGCGGCCGCGATCACCGTCGTCGAACCCGTGTCGTGCGGGCTCGGTGGCGACGCGTTCGCGCTGGTGTGGGACGGCGAGCGGTTGTCCGGGCTGAATGCGTCGGGCGTCGCGCCGGCCGCATGGAACGTCGACTACTTCCGCAAGCGTCATGGCGAGGATGCGCGCGGCATCGCGAACAAGCCGACGCGCGGCTGGGACACCGTCACCGTGCCGGGCGTGATCGCGGGCTGGGAGGCGCTGCACGCGAAGTTCGGTTCGCTGCCGTTCGCGGATCTGCTCGAGCCGGCGATCGAGATCGCGGAGCGCGGTTATGCGGTGCCGCCGATCGTCGCGCACAAGTGGGCGGCCGCCGTGCCCGAACTGCAGGGTCTGCCGGGCTTCGCGGACACGTTCATGCCGCGCGGCCGTGCACCGCTCGTCGGCGAGCGCGTGTGCCTGCCCGGTCATGCGAAGACGCTGCGCACGCTCGCGAAGGAGGGCGCCCGTGCGTTCTACGAAGGTGCGCTCGCCGAGCGCATCGCCGCGTTCTCACGCGAAGGCGGCGGCGCGCTGACCGAAGCCGACCTGCGTGCGTACCGGCCGGAATGGGTCGAGCCGATCGGCAAGCGCTTCGGCCGCCACACGATTCACGAGATCCCGCCGAACGGGCAGGGCATCGCCGCGCTGATCGCGCTCGGGATCGCCGAGCATGCGGGCGTGACCGAATGGCCGCTCGATTCGGTCGACTCGCAGCATCTGCAGATCGAGGCGATGAAGCTCGCGTTCGCCGACATCTATCGTTACGTCGCCGATCCGCGCGCGATGGAAGTCACGCCCGAGCAGATGCTCGACGATGCGTATCTCGCCGAACGCGCGAAGCTGATCGACCCGGCGCGCGCGACGCACTTCGGCGCCGGCCGGCCGCATTCGGGCGGCACGATCTACCTGTCGGCCGCCGACGAGCGCGGGATGATGGTGAGCTTCATCCAGTCGAACTACATGGGCTTCGGCTCGGGGCTCGTCGTGCCGGGTGCCGGCATCGCGCTGCAGAACCGCGGGCACGGCTTCTCGATGGATCCGGCCTCGCCGAACGTCGTCGCGGGCGGCAAGCGGCCGTTCCACACGATCATCCCGGCATTCGTCACCGAGGAGGTCGACGGCCGCACCGAGGCCGTAATGAGCTTCGGCGTGATGGGCGGCGACATGCAACCGCAAGGCCACCTGCAGACCGTCGTGCGGATGCTCGGCCACGGGCAGCAGCCGCAGGCCGCATGCGACGCACCGCGCTGGAAGGTCAATCGCGACTTCACGCTCGACGTCGAATCCACGATGAATCGCGCGACCGTCGACGCACTGGCCGCACGTGGCCATACGATCAAGTCGATCGACGATCCTTACATGGATTTCGGCTCGGGGCAGTTCATCTGGCGTCTCGACCGCGACGATCGCGAGCGCGGCTACGTGGCCGCGAGCGACAGCCGGCGCGATGGTCTGGCGGCCGGTTTCTGACGGATCGCTTCCGTTTTGCGTGATCGACGGGCGGCCGGATGGCCGCCCGTTTCGTTTGGCGCGGCCCATACCATCGAACGGACGCAAGCGGTTTGAAGGACTCGTCTAACGAACGGCAACAGACGCCGTGGAACTGCGCTTGTCGGGTATGGTCAGTGCTCTGGAGCACGAACATCAAAGTCCGGCTAAGATGCCTGCATGGTTCGGCCGGACCAATTCACTATAAACGACGTAAAACGCCGCCTGCGGGAAGGCTGGCGCCTGTGCCGGAGGCACGGGCCGGCCCCCGCGCGACGACTGGGAGCGCACCACCATGGACACTAAAACGACGCATGTCATGCCGTGGCGTATCGAGGACATCGACCTGAACCGGATCGATCGTCAGCGTGCCGCCGCGAACGAGGATCTGTTGCTGTTGCTGTGCGCGTCGTCGTTCATCGAAAGCGGCTCGGATCTCTACACGAGCAATCTGAGCACATTCTTCAATGACGATCCGGAAGTCTCCGCATGGCTCAACAATGCATGGGAGCACGAAGAATTGCAGCATGGCCGCGCGCTGAAGGCGTACATCGCGCACGTGTGGCCCGAGTTCGACTGGGATACCGCGTTCGCGAATTTCTTCGCCGAGTATTCGAAGACCTGCTCGGTCGAGGCGTTCGAGAAGACCCGCGCGCTCGAGATGGTCGCGCGCTGCGTCGTCGAGACGGGCACGGCCACGCTCTATCGCGCGATCAACGAATGCTCGGACGAGCCCGTGCTGAAGGAAATCACCGACAACATCCGCACGGACGAAGTGCGCCACTACAAGCACTTCTTCAAGTTCTTCAAGAAGTACAACCAGGTCGAAGGCAACGGCCGGCTCGCGGTGCTCGGCGCGTTGATGCGTCGCGTGATGGAAATCAAGAACGAGGATTCCGAGATCGCGCTGCGCCACGTGTTCGCGATCCGCTATCCCGATCGCATCGGCGACAATCAATACAACCGCGAGCGCGCGGCGCGCATCAATTCGCTCGTGCGGCGCAACCTGTCGGCCGACATGTGCGTGAAGATGCTGCTCAAGCCGCTCGACCTGCCCGCGAAGATCCAGCCGGGCGTCCACTATCCGCTCACGAAGATCACGCGGCACGTTTTCCTGCGCTGATCGCATCGGCACGGCCCGTCGCGCGTATGCTGGCGCATCCTCATCCGATCCGCACCAGGGCCACGCCATCATGACCGATACCCATCGCCACGCACTCGAACAATGGACGTTCGACGCGTGGCCGCCGGCCGTCGTCGCGCTGTTCGACGGCAGCGCGCTCGAGCGCCATGCCGATTTCGCCGCATCGCTGATCGTCGCGACCGACGACGGACAGTTGCGCACGACGCTGCTCGGCGTCGGCGAGATCTACGCGCACGATGCGCGCACGCTGCTGGTCGCGCTATGGCCGCAGTCGCGGGCGGCGCGCGCGATCATGCAACGGCGCACGGCCGCGTTGACGCTCGTCGCCGACGGCGCGTTCTTTCAGGCGCAATTGAAGATGACGCCGCTCGAAGGGGACTTCGGCGGCCTCGCCGGATTCGCCGCGACGATCGCGCATGGCGATGCGCAGCGGGTCGGCTATGCGCGTCTCGCGACAGGTATCACGTTCACGCTGGAAGGGGATCGCGCCGCGGTGCTCGCACGCTGGCAACGCCAGGTCGAGCACCTGCGGCACGCAGCCGCGCGGCTTCAGTGACCGCGCTGGCCGCTGCGCGACGAACGATTGCGGTTCGCGTGCGCGGCATTGCCGTTCGCCGGGCGTGCGCTGTTGCCGCCGCCGGCCGGACGTCCGCCGCTATTGCCGCCAGCGCCGGCGCCGCCTTGCGTGCGCGGCTTCGCGGCCTTCTGTTGTGCGGCTTTCGGTTGCGGGTTGCCGTCGCGTTTCGCGGCCGGCTGGCCTGAGCCGCCTGCACGCGGCTGGCGATTGCCGCCACCACCACCGCCACCGCCGCGCGGCTGCTGCTGGCCACGGCGCTGCTGGATCGGCTCCGGCTTCGCGTGCGGATCGGGTTCGAAGCCCGCGATGACTTCCTGCGGAATCTCGCGCTTGATCAGCCGCTCGATGTCGCGCAGCAGCAGCTTCTCGTCGACGCACACGAGCGACACGGCTTCGCCGGTCGCGCCCGCGCGGCCCGTGCGGCCGATCCGGTGCACGTAATCCTCGGGCACGTTCGGCAGGTCGAAGTTGACGACGTGCGGCAGCTGGTCGATGTCGATCCCGCGCGCGGCGATATCGGTCGCGACGAGCACCTGCAGCGTGCTGTTCTTGAACTCGGCCAGCGCGCGCGTGCGGGCCGACTGGCTCTTGTTGCCGTGGATCGCCATCGCGCTGATGCCGTCCTTCGTCAGCTGTTCGGCGAGCCGGTTCGCGCCGTGCTTGGTACGCGTGAACACGAGCACCTGGAACCAGTTGTGTTCGCGGATCAGGTGCGTGAGCAGCTCGCGCTTGCGATCGCGGTCGACCGGGTGGATCTTCTGCGCGACGCTTTCGGCGGTCGTGTTGCGGCGTGCGACCTCGATCAGCGCGGGCGAGTCGAGCAGGCTGTCCGCGAGCGCCTTGATTTCATCGGAGAAGGTGGCCGAGAACAGCAGGTTCTGACGCTGCGGCGGCAGCTTCGCGAGCACGCGCTTGATGTCGTGGATGAAGCCCATGTCCAGCATCCGGTCGGCTTCGTCGAGCACGAGGATGTCGAGATTCGACAGATCGATGGTCTTCTGCTGCATGTGGTCGAGCAGGCGGCCGGGCGTCGCGACAACGATGTCGACGCCGCGCTTGAGCGCGTCGATCTGCGGATTGATGCTGACGCCGCCGAACATCACGGTCGAGCGCAGCTTCAGGTATTTGCTGTATGCACGGACGCTTTCCTCGACCTGCGCGGCGAGTTCGCGCGTCGGCGTGAGGATCAGTGCGCGCACCGCGCGCTTCTCACCGCGGTTGTCCGCGTAGAACGTGTGCAGGCGTTGCAGGATCGGCAGCGTGAAGCCGGCGGTCTTGCCGGTGCCCGTTTGCGCGCCGGCGAGCAGGTCGCCGCCGCCGAGGACGGCGGGGATCGCCTGCTGCTGGATCGGAGTCGGCGACGTGTAGCCGAGCTCGTTGACCGCCTTGACCAGCGGTTCGGCCAGGCCGAGAGATTCGAAAGACATAGATACCACTCTTGAGTTTTATGATCGGCGATGCGTCGCGCGGCCCGCGCGGAAAACCTGCATCGCAAAAATGCAAAAGGGCGCGGCCGCGGTTTCCCGCAGCCGCGCCCCGTTTGTGTCAGCCGCTTCTTAGTCGAGCGGCGCGGAACGCAGGTCGCTCACCTGTTGCGGCGAGATCGGCGTACCGTTGTTACCCCACGACATCCGGATATACGTGACAACCGCCGCCACTTCCTGGTTCGACAGCGACTGTGCGAACGGCGGCATCCCGTACGGACGCGGATTCTTGAACGTGCTCGGCGGATAGCCGCCATTCAGCACCATGCGGATCGGGTTGACGGCCGATTCCATCATGATCGAGTGGTTGCCCGCGAGCGGCGGATAAGCGGGCGGCTTGCCGGCGCCGGTTTCGGCGTGGCAGGTCGCGCAGTTGTCCGCGTAGATCTTCTTGCCCTGGTCGAACAGCGCGTTGCCGAACTGCTTCGACGGCTCGTACTGCATGTTCTTCGGCGCTTCAGCCTTCTGCGGGATCGACTTCAGGTACGTCGACATTGCGCGCGTATCTTCGTCGGTCATGTACTGCAGGCTGTTGTGGACCACGTCCGCCATCGGGCCGAACACGGCACCCTTCTGCGACACGCCGGCTTGCAGCAGGTCGGACAGCTCCTGCACGTGCCAGTCGCCGAGGCCGAGTTCCTTGTCGTTCGTCAGCGACGGCGCATACCAGTTCTGCAGCGGGATCAGGCCGCCGGCGAACGCCGACGAGCTCACCGGGCCGCCCATCATGTTGATCGACGTGTGGCACATCGAGCAGTGGCCGAGGCCTTCGACGAGGTACGCACCGCGGTTCCATTCGACCGACTTCGTCGGATCCGGCTTGTACTCGCCTTCCTTGAAGAACAGCGTGCGCCAGCCGATCAGCAGGTTGCGGTTGTTGAACGGGAACTTCAGTTCGTGCGGACGGCTCGGCACCGACACCGGTGCGACCGAGCGCAGGTATGCGTAGATCGCGTCCGAATCCGAGCGCGTGACCTTCGTGTAGCTCGCGAACGGGAAGCCCGGGTACAGCAGGCTGCCGTCCTTCGAGCGACCCGTGTGCATCGCGCGGTAGAAGTCGTCCGACGTCCACTTGCCGATACCGTTCTGGTCGTCCGGCGTGATGTTCGGCGTGTACATCGTGCCGAACGGCGTCGCCATCGGCAGGCCGCCCGCGAACGACTTGCCGCCGCGCACGGTGTGGCACGCGATACAGTCGCCGACGCGCGCGAGGTATTCGCCCTTCTTGATCAGCGCGGCCTGGTCGGCCGGCGTGGCCGCGACGGCGGAAGCGCCGTGCAGCGTGTCGCTGCCCGGCCACAGGACCGGGACGAGGGCGGCGGCCGCGACGATCGCGGCGGCCGAGAGTGCAAACAGGGACTTGCGTTTCATTGTGTCTGTCTCCCTTGCCTTATTGCGGTTCGCTGCCGCAGGCGAGCGGAGTCTTCATCGAACGCGCCGGGGCCGGCACGGGGTTGGCGGGCGCCGGTTGCGCGGCGAGCCATGCGGTCACGGCCGTCACGTCTTCGTCGGAAAGCTTCGATGCGATGTCGTGCATGCAATCCGGTGCCTTCGCGTGGCGGTTGCCCGAGCGCCATGCGCCGAGCTGCGCGCTCAGGTAATCGGCGTGCAGGCCGACGAGGCCCGGGATCGCCGGCTGCATGCCGGTCAGCCCCGCGCCGTGGCAGGCCACGCAGGCCGGCAGCTTGCGGGACGGATCGCCCTGCGTGACGAGCTGCTTGCCGCGTGCGAGCGTCGCGGCCGGCAGCGTCGGCTTCGCCGGCGTCGGGTACGGCGGACGTTCGGCCGAGAAGTGCTCGGCGATTTCGCGCAGGTAGTCGTCGTTCAGGTACGTCAGCAGGTAGTTCATCGGCGGGTACTTGCGCCGGCCGTCACGGAAGTTGACGAGCTGGTTGTACAGGTACTCGGCCGGCTTGCCGGCAAGACGCGGGAAATAATCGTTGTCCGTGCCCTGGCCGTGAACGCCGTGGCATGCGGTACAGCCGCGCACGCGCTCGGCCATGGTATCGGGTGCCTTGAGCGGCGCCTGCTGGGCGTGCGCTTGCTCCGTGGGCTTGGTCTGCGCTTGGGCAGCGCTCATAAGGCCCGCGCCGCCGATCATCAGAACGGCGAGCAGCGGACGGAAGAGGCGTCTTGAAGACACACGAGACTCCATGTTTATTCGTCGGGGACCTTGTCCGGGCTACGATCGGCTCGGCGCATGGACGGCAGGACAGCCGGGCTGCTGCGACGCGGCATTCTATCATCGATGGGTAATGACGGCTATTTGGCAAAAGGGCATCGGTTCCTGTCTGTTTGCGACTTGCGACAATTTGACGCGCATTGCGGCGCCGCTGTGTGAACCGGCGTGCGTTTTCACCATCGAAGACCGTACACTCGCGGGTCGCGCGGCGCCGCCTCCGCCGCTGGTCCAGTCATTTCTCCCGTTTCCGGATTCATCGATGACGTTTTCTACCGTGCCGTTGCCTGCTTCACGCTGTCCGTTCCCTTGCCGCCGCCCTGCCGGCCCGTCGCTGTCGGGAGGGTGCGCGCGATGAAGTTCGACAGCTTGTGGATCGGTCAGGTCGCGCTCGCGGCGCTGATGGACGCCGCGTTCGCGATGGCGGTCGGCTCGGCATTGCTCAAGGCGTGGCTCGGCAAGGACGGCGCACGGCCGGTCATCGCGCCGTCGCATCCGGCGTGGCTGCGCGCGCAACATTCGCTGGTCGCGGCGGCGCTGGCGCTCGTGCTCGCGGATCTCGGCTGGCTCGTCTACGAGGCCGCGACGATGAGCGGCGCGGGGCTCGGCGGCGCATTCGCCGCGATCCCGACCATGCTGATGCAGACGCACACGGGCTTCGCATGGAGCGTCGCGTTCGCCGGCGCCCTCGTGCTCGCGATCGTCGCGCTCGCGAAGCCGGACGGCCCGGTCGCGCACGCGGTGCTGTGGCTCGCGGTGATCGTGGTCGCGGCCGGCAAGGCCTCGCTCGGCCATGCGGCCGATACGGGCGCGCTGTCCGCGGCGGTCGGCGTACAGACGCTGCACCTGCTCGCGACGGCCGTGTGGGGCGGTCTCGTGCTCGCGGGCGGGCTCGCGGTGCTGCCGGCGCTCGGTTCGTCGGTCGCGCGCGGCGCGCTGATCCGCGTCGGCCAGCACCTGTCGCGCACGTCGATCATTGCGGTCGTGTTCGTGCTCGGCACGGGCGCGCTCAACGCGATCCGCGGGCTTGGCGGTTCGCTCGCGCCGCTCGACGGCAGCACGTGGGGGCGCGTGCTGTTGCTGAAGCTGCTGCTCGTCGCGCTCGCGCTCGTGCTCGGCGGCCTGAACCGTTTCTCGGCGCTGCCGCGCCTGCGCCGCACCGCGTCGACGGAGGACGCGCACACGTTCCGCAACATCCTGCATCTCGAAGGGATGACGATGATCGGCGTGTTCGTCGCGGCGGCCGTGCTGTCGTTCAGCGTGCCGGGGTTCGCGGCGCTCGGCTGACCGAGGGTCCGGTGCGGGGCGGGGCAGCGATGCGCGCTGTCGACGCCCCGTCGATCGCAGAAGCAAAAAAGGCCGCCTGTCGGGCGGCCGTGTCGAAGCCGGTGCGCGGCGTGATCGTCGCGCATTCCGGCTCATCTCACCCCTTCATCACCATTCGGCGACACTGCCGTCCGCGTGGCGCCACACCGGGTTGCGCCAGCGGTGGCCCGTCTTCGCCATCTCGCGCACTTTCTCCTCGTTCACGTCGATGCCGAGCCCCGGGCCCTGCGGGATCGCGACGAAGCCGTCCTCGTAGCGGAACACCTCGGGGTTGCGCAGGTAGTCGAGCAGGTCGTTGCCCTGGTTGTAGTGGATGCCGAGGCTCTGTTCCTGGATGAACGCGTTGTAGCTGACCGCGTCGAGCTGCAGGCATGCGGCGAGCGCGATCGGGCCGAGCGGGCAGTGCAGCGCGAGCGCGACATCGTAGCTTTCCGCGAGCGTCGCGATCTTGCGGCACTCGGTGATGCCGCCCGCGTGCGACGCGTCGGGCTGGATGATGTCGACGTAGCCGCCCGCGAGAATGTGCTTGAAGTCCCAGCGCGAGTACAGCCGCTCGCCGAGCGCGATCGGGGTGTTGGTCTGGTTGACGATGTCGCGCAGCGCCTCGGCGTTCTCCGACAGCACCGGCTCCTCGATGAACATCAGCTTGTACGGGTCGAGCTCCTTCGCGAGCACCTTCGCCATCGGCTTGTGCACGCGGCCGTGGAAGTCGACGCCGATCCCGACGTGCGGGCCGACTGCGTCGCGCACGGCCGAGACGTTCGCGATCACCTGCTCGACCTTGTCGTAGGTATCGACGATCTGCAGCTCCTCGGAGCCGTTCATCTTCACGGCCTTGAAGCCGCGCTCGACGACCGCGCGCGCATTGTTCGCGACGTCGCTCGGCCGGTCGCCGCCGATCCACGAATACACCTTGATGCGATCGCGCACCTGGCCGCCCAGCAGCGCGTGCACGGGCACGCCGTGATGCTTGCCCTTGATGTCCCACAGCGCCTGGTCGACGCCTGCGATCGCGCTCATCATGATCGGGCCGCCGCGGTAGAAGCCCGCGCGGTACATCACCTGCCAGTGATCCTCGATCAGCAGCGGGTCGCGGCCGACGAGGTAGTCGGCCAGCTCCTGCACGGCGGCCTCGACCGTGTGCGCGCGGCCTTCGACGACCGGCTCGCCCCAGCCGACGATGCCCTCGTCGGTTTCGATCTTGAGGAACAGCCAGCGCGGCGGGACGACGAAGGTTTCGAGGCGGGTGATTTTCATGACGCGAGTCTCCATGGTTGACCGGCGCGGCCGCTCGGGCGCGGCGCACGGTCGCGTGCTTTCACGGTTATCCTAGCGTAGCCCGATAAAAAATAGTATTAATAGCATTATTGTGCAGATAGTGGGCAGCCGGCCTGCCGGATCAACGGAGAACGATCATTCAACGCGACCTGCATGGACAGACGGCCTTCCGGCTGGCGACGGCGATCCTGCGCGGCGACTATCCGCCCGAATCGCTGCTGCCGCGGGAGCCCGACCTGATGGAGATGTACGGCGTCAGCCGCACGGTGATGCGCGAGGCGCTGCGTACGCTGACGTCGAAGGGGCTCGTCGAATCGAGGCCGAAGGTCGGCACGCGCGTGCGGCCGCGCCGCGCGTGGAACCTGCTCGACGCCGACCTGCTCGACTGGTATGCGCGCGTCGCGCCGCCGCTCGCGTTTGCGCTGAAGCTGCAGGAGATGCGCGAGATGATCGAGCCGTACGCGGCCGCGCTGGCCGCGCGCACGCATACGCCGGAAGCGTTTGCCGCGATCGACGGCGCGGCGCGTGCGATGGCCGCCGCGCGCAACGTCGATGAATGGGTGCGCGCCGACCTGCGCTTTCACCTGAGCGTGCTCGAGGCCGGCGGCAACGAGCTGCTGGTGCCGCTCGGCGCGCTGATCGACCGCACGCTCGAGGCGCAGCTGCATCTGAACGCGCGCCGGGCCGACGTCTACAACGCATCGCTCGCCGAGCACGTGGCCGTCAGCGATGCGATCCGCGTGCGCGACGAGGAGGGCGCGCGCCGCGCGATGGCGACGCTGCTCGCGGTGACGCGCGCGCGGATCGAGATGTCGTGACGGAAAGGCGCGAGCGGCGAGGCGCCGTCAGGCGCTCGCGCAGCCGCCCGGCTTGACGATGCGTTGCGTCGATGGCGGGTACTTTGCGAGCAGGCTCGCCGGCCGCCGCGGGCGTGCGACCAGGTCGCCGCCGCAGTTCGGGCAGCGGCCCTTCAGCACGTCGTCGGCGCAGGTCGCGCAGAACGTGCATTCGAACGTACAGATGCGCGCCTCCGCCGAATCGGGCGGCAGGTCCTTGTCGCAGCATTCGCAGCCGGGGCGCAGTTCGAGCATGATGGTTTTCCTTGGTTGGACAGGGTCGGGGCGGGCGCCGCCGGACGTTGCGTGCGGCGCATGCGAGCGCTACTGTACGCGTTTGGATCGGCCCGGCCAACGGTGTCTGCCCGGATACCGTCGACGCGCACGGGCCGCACCGGGAGACGACCATGCTTTATCGCGGAAGCTGTCACTGCGGAGACGTGAAGTTCGAGGCGGAAGGCGACCTGCAGGGCGTGATGGCCTGCAACTGCTCGATCTGCCAGCGCAAGGGCGCACTGATGTGGTTCGTGCCGCGCGACCACATGAAGCTGCTGACACCCGAAGAACATCTCGCGACCTATCTGTTCAACAAGCACGTGATCAAGCATCGCTTCTGCAAGCGCTGCGGGATTCACGCGTTCGGCGAGGGCATGCATCCGGACGGCACCGCGATGGCGGCGATCAACGTTCGCTGTCTCGAGGATGTCGACCTCGACGCGCTGCCCGTCACGCACTACGACGGCCGCTCGCACTGAGCGGCGCACGGCGGCGCGAACGGTCGCGCGGCGGTCAGGACGGTTGCGCCGACACCGTGTCCGGCGCAGGCGTTTCCGCTTGCGGCGCCGGGCCCGCCGTGCGCGTCCCGGCGTCGGCCGGGCGTTCGATCAGCGGCGCGAGCGCTGGCGCCATCGACTTCAGCAGCTGTACGGCCATCGCGCTCGTGAAGTCGTAGCGGGCCGCGTACGGTTCGTGCGCGGTTGCCGTCAGGACCCCGAAGAACCGGTTGCCGATCACGAACACGAACGTGCCGCTGCGGTTGACCTTGCGCGACTCGATCAGCCGCGCGCCGCGCGCATAGACGTTGAAGCGCTGGTCGCCCGTCCCCGTCTTGCCGTACACGTCGAGCGTCTTGCCGTCGGGCAGCGTGAGGCCGCCCGCAAGGCGGCGCGCGGTGCCGTTGAGCACGACGTCGCGCAGCAGCGTGTGCGCCACGTTGACGATCTCCGGCGACAGCATCGGCTGCGGCTGCGCGGCCGCGCGCACGAAGCGCGTTTCGTACGGCGTGCCCTTCGCGAAGTCGAGCCGCGTGATCGTCTCGGTCGGCGCCTTCTGGCCGCCGTTCGCGATCAGGCCGATCAGTTTCGCGAGCGCGTCGGGCTGGTCGCCCGATGCGCCGATCGCGGCCGCGTAGGACGGCGTGACTTCCGCGAACGGGTAGCCGAGCGCGCGCCACGACTTCGTGATCTCCGCGTACGCGCGCAGCTCGACCATGCGACGGATGCGCCGGTCCTGGGTTGCGTGGTAGCGCGTCTTGTACAGCCACGAGTACGTGTAGAAACGCGCATCGCGGCTGTCGCGCTGGACCTCGGC
The DNA here is from genome assembly GCF_905339975.1 of Burkholderia sp. BCC1999. Classification (NCBI taxonomy): domain Bacteria; kingdom Pseudomonadati; phylum Pseudomonadota; class Betaproteobacteria; order Burkholderiales; family Burkholderiaceae; genus Burkholderia; species Burkholderia sp. BCC1999. Next base: position 116,007 of record NZ_CAJPHP010000016.1, read on the forward strand.
GAGCGATGCGGCCGGGTGCGCGCGCAGGTAGTTGAGCGTCCACAGTGCGAGCGGATGCACGCTCGCGATATAGCCGCGGTCATTGAGGTTGAAGCGGTCGATTGCATATTTCGCGTAGAGCGCGGCGAGATCGTCGTCGGACAGCGTCGCGGCAGGCGTCCCCTTCAATTGTGCGCGCATCTGCGCATCGAACCATGCAAGCGATTCGTTCGGCGCGACGCTGCGCAGCACCGTCGTGATCTTCGGCGGCGACTTGCGCACGTCGCGCAGCATCAACGCGAGTGCATCGTCGGGCGCCTTGCCCGCATAGCGCGCGTAGTAGCGCTTCACGTAGACCTGGCTTTCGCCGTCGACGAACTGCTGCAGGTAACGCTGGCGTTGCTCGGGGTCTCCAAGCCACGACGACGACGGGCCGGCCGCCTGCAGCGTCTCGTAGTGGACGATGTCGCGCATCAGCCGCACGAACACGAGGTTGACCGAGTGCTCGAACGCCGCGTGCAGCGTCAGGATGCGGCCGTTGTCCGACTTCTCGAAGTTCGAGAACACCTGCGCGCCGCCGCCCGTGTAGAACACGTCGGGGCTCGCCGAGTACTTGCGTTCGACGGCCGCGTCGAGCATCGCCTGCAGCGAGCGGTCGCGCGTATGCGACAGGTAGTCGAGCGCCCAGTGCGACAGCCCGTCGATCGGGTCGGGCTTCACGCGCGCAAGCTCCGCGTTCGACAGGTTCGCGTAACGCGCGTGCAGGTCGGACACGATTTGCAGGTACGTGATCAGCGTGCGCAGTTTCGCGGTCGACCCGAGGTTGATGCGGCCGCCGCGGTTCACGTCGAACGGTTCGTTCACGCTGTCGGTCTGCACGCGCAGCATGTTCGCGCCGTTGCGGTGTTCGTACAGCGTGAAGCTGTACGTGAGGTGCGACGGGTCGTCCTTCGGCGCGAGCATCTCGAAACCGTAAAGGCCGGCGGCCTGTGCGCCGTCGCGTGTCGACGCCCGTGCGAGCCGTTCGGCAACGGCCTGCTGCACGCCGTTGTCGAGCGTACTGGTTGCCTGCAGGTCGAGCTGGTCGAGCTGGTACAGGTCGCCGATGCCGAGCGCCGACAGCAGCGACGCGCGCGCGGACGTCACGGCCTTGCGAGACACGAACGACTGCACGTGCGCGGCGGCCGGCGGCGCGCTGCGTTCGATCTGCGCGGCGAGCGCGGCATCGCGCAGCGCGGGCGAGATCACGCCGCCGGTCGACAGCAGCCGCAGGTAGCTGTCGGTCAGCTTCTCCAGCGCCGGATAACCGCGGTTGAGGAAGTACGACGGTGCGCGCTGCGCGATGATCAGCGACAGCACCTCGCGGAACGTCTTGCCCTGTTCGTCGACATTGTCGCCCGTCGTCGGCGCGGACAGGATCCGGTTCACGTCGTTGAAGTCGCGGCCGTACCACGCAGCGAGACCGTCGCCGATGCCGGTGATTTCACCGACATGCGGCCGCGCGGCGAGCGGCACCGAGTTCAGGTAGCGCACGACGATCGTGCGGCGCGCGAGCATCGTCTGCGGGCCGTTCAGGTACGCGCGCACCGATGCGGATGCGATCTGCCGCAGCTTTTCGGGCGGCGTCGCGGTGCGGCCTTCGGGCGAATGGCGGAACTTCTCGATCTGCGTCGCGAGCGTGCTGCCGCCCGGGCGCGCCTGGTGACGGTTGACGACGTGTAGCGCCTGGTCGGCGAGTGCGCGGCTGAAACGCCCCCAGTCGATCGCCGGGTTGCGGTTCGGCTCGTTCGCGTCGAGCAGGTAGCGATCCTCGATGAACAGCAGCGAATCGGCGACCACGCGCGGCACCGTGTCGAAGTCGGCGTACACGCGCTGCGGGAACACGGTCGCGAACAGCGGCGCGCCGGTCGAATCGAACAGCATCAGGCCGGCCTGGTCCTTCTCTTCGTATGGGAGGAACAACCCGCGATCGCCGAGCGACAGCATCCGCTGCGAATCGCGCGCCTGGTTGCCGATGACGAAGCCGCGCGCGAGCAGCCGCTCCTGGAATGCCGGCAGCATCGCGTAGCCGAGGCGCTGGTCGTACGGGCCGTTCGCGGGGAAGCGGATGTGATCGCTCGGGCCCGTTTCGATCGTGTAGCCGACGTCGCGGGTGAGCTCGGACAGATAGTGCGCCTGCAGCCGTGACGTCTCGATCTCGGTCTGCACGAGACGTGCAACGATCGCCACCGCGATCAGCAGCGCGGCGAGCAAGGACCACTTGATCCACGTCCAGACCGATGCGAGTCCGGTCACGCGCGGCAGGATACGATTTAGCGGCCGATTCATGGCGGCGTCTCCCTGAAAGTGCGGGCTCCGGCCGCACCCCATTAAGGATTAGTGTAGTCCTCCGCAGCGGGCTGCCAAGGGCGTCGACTACCGAGATGCGCCGACGCAACGCGCGTGCCCGTGATGCGCGGCAACGGGCGCTGCGCTGCGATGGTGCGCGCCGCTGCGGCGTAACGTTTGCGCGTTTTGCGCGGCGAAGTCCGCGTGGCAGGGGGAGGCGGCGGCCAGGCCCGCGTGGCCGGGCCGACGGACGATGCACGGATTTCGTGCGCTGCGGCATCGGTGCAATTCGGGCCGGAACCCGTTCGTGAAAGATGAGTGTCGAACGGCGGCGCTACGGGTTTCCGCGATAGCCGCGTGCGCCGGCGACGGGTACGATCGCCGGAGGTGCGGCGCATTTCCGCTTCCGCCCGGAGTCCCATGACGATCCATCCCGTCGCACTCGTGTGCACGGCCATCCTCGGGCTGCTGCTGTTCGGGCTCGGGCTCGTCGTGTCCGTCACGCGCTTTCGGTGCACCACCGGATCCGGGTGTGCGCCCGACCCGACGAACGGGCTGCACAAGGTCGTGCGCGCGCACGGCAACACGGCCGAATACGCGCCGTTTCTCGCGGTGCTGTTTCTCTATTTCGGCGCACACGATCCGTCTCGCGCGATCCTCGCGCTGATCGTCGCGGCAACCGTGTGCCGCTGCCTGCTGGTCATCGGATTGCTCGCCTGGCCGACGATGGCCAACCCGAATCCCGTGCGTTTCATCGGCGCGCTCGGCACCTATCTGTGCGGCGCCGCACTGTGCATCGCGCTGTTCGTCTGAGCGGCGCCGCTACCGCCACAGCAGCGCCGCGCGATCGTGCCGGCGCACGGCTTCGACGAAGCAGTGGATCAGGTAGTCGCAGGCAATCGTGTTCAGCGCATCGCGGCGCGTGAGCACGCCGACCGACACGGCCGGAATCGTTTCCTCCACGTCGATCGCGACCATCCGCTCGCGAATCCAGTCGACTTCCATGAAGCTCTTCGGCACGCACGACACGGTGTCGGTGTGCACCGACAGCGAAAACGCCGCGCTGAACGACGTGCATTCGACGATCGGCCGCGGCGCCGGATAGCCGTGCGCGACGAACACGTCCTGCAGCAGCCGACCGATGCTTTCCGGCGACGTGTTGAGGATCCACTGCGCATCCTGCAACTGCGCGAGCGAGGTGCAGTGACGTAGCGGATTGCTCGCGCGCGTCATCAGGATCAGTTCCGATTCGAGCAGCGGCCGGAACGTGAATTCCGGCGACAGCCGGGCTGCATCGACGATCGCGATCACGAAGTCGAGCGAGCCGTCGCGCAGCCGCGGCAGCGCCGTGTCGAGAAATCCTTCGCGCACGTCGAGGCGGATCGTCGGCATGCGTTGGCGGAACGCGTCGAGCGCGGCCGGCAGGAAGCCGAGCGACATCAGCGGCGTCAGCGCGCACGCGAGCGCACCTTCCTTGCCGCCCGACAGCTGGATCACGTCGTCGCGCGCGTGCTGCATCTCGGCAAGGATCAGCCGCGCGCGTGCATAGACGGCCTGCCCGAAACGCGTGAGCTGCGCGCCGCGCGCATTGCGCGTGACGAGCGGCACGCCGAGATCGAGTTCGAGTTCGCGGATCGCCTTCGTCAGCGCGGGCTGCGACAGGTGGATCGCGCGCGCGGCCGCGCGCAGGCTGCCGTGTTCGGCGATGGCGGCAAGCGCCCGGAGCTGGTGGTGTTTCACGGCGAGGCGGGGCGTGGCGGCAGTGGCGACGTTCGTATCCTACACCGCGTTTCCGCGTGGAAAGCACGCGATAACCGTGCGTTATCACGATCGAAAAATGTCGCTCCGGGCTGCGTATTTTGAATGCCTAGACTGCATGCGCAGGCCGTCGAACGGGCCGCGCACACGACACGCATAACCAGTACGGAGACACACCTTCATGAAGGCGCCCCGAGCGGACAGCATGTTCGGCGGGCATGTCGGCGACGTTGCCGCATCCCCGTCCAATCGTCAGCTGATTGTCGCGATCACGATCGGCAACGGCCTCGAATTCTTCGATCTCACCGTGTTCAGTTTCTTCGCGGTGCTGCTCGGCAAACTGTTCTTTCCCGCGGTCTCCGCGCAGCAGCAGTTGCTGATGTCGGTCGCGACCTTCGGCGTCGGCTTCATCGCGCGGCCGGTCGGCGGTGTCGTGATCGGGCTCGTCGCCGACCGGTTCGGCCGCGTGCCCGCGATGAACCTCACGCTCGTCACGATGGCGATCGGCACCGGGATGATCGGCGTGCTGCCGACCTATGCGCAGATCGGCATCGCGGCGCCCGTGCTGGTCGTCGTCGCGCGGCTGTTGCAGGGCTTTTCGGCCGGCGGCGAGGTCGGCGTATCGACGTCGCTGCTCGCCGAGCGCGCGCCGGCCGGCGAACGCGGCTACTACACGAGCTGGCAGTTCGCGAGCCAGGGCGCCGCGGCGCTGGCCGGTTCGTTCGTCGGCTTCCTGCTGTCGCATTTCCTCGATACCGCCTCGCTCGAATCGTGGGGCTGGCGCGTGCCGTTCCTGCTGGGCGTGCTGATCGCGCCGATCGGCCTCTACCTGCGCGCACGCTTCAGCGCGATCGAGCAGCACGCGCCGGCCGCGGCCGCGCGGCGTTCGTCGGCGGTGCTCGGCACCGTGCTGCGGCGCGACGGCCTCGCCGTGCTGACCGCGCTCGGCCTCGTGGTCGGCGGCACGGCCGCGCACTTCATCGTGCTGTATTACATGTCGACGTACGCGATCAAGGTGCTGCACCTGCCGATGGATGCCGCGCTGTGGTGCGGGATCCTGTCCGGCGCCGTGATGTTCTTCGCCGCGCCGATCGGCGGGCGGCTGTCGGATCGCACCGGCAGCAAGCGCGTCGCGCTGTGGTCGCGCATCGCGCTGACCGTGCTGATCCTGCCGGGCTTCTGGCTGATCCGCGCGGTGCCGTCGATCGCGACGATGTACGCGGTCGTGATGCTGCTCGCCGCGCTGCACTCGATCAACGCCGGCGCGAACGGCGTGATCCTCGCCGAGCTGTTCCCGAAGAGCACGCGCGCCACCGCGCTGTCGATCGCGTATGCCGGCGGCGTGTCGATCTTCGGCGGCTTCGCGCAGTTCATCGTCACGTGGATGATCGGCGCGACCGGCAATCCGGCGGCGCCAGCGTGGTACGTGATCGTCTGCGGCGTGCTGTCGCTCGTCGCGCTCGCGTTCGCATCGGATCGCAGCGAACACGATGCGTGAGCGCTGCCATCCCCATCCTTCCACTTCGCCCCGAACCGTATGACCGCCACCGTCTCGCTTTCGTCCCCGCCCGCCGACGTCACGACCGGCGACCTGTGCGACTTGCCGGCCCGCACGATGCTCGACCTGCTGAAGGCACGGCAGATCAGCGCGTGCGACCTGCTCGATGCGCATCTCGCACGGATCGCGACGGTCAACCCGCGCGTGAATGCGCTTGTGACCGTCGTCGATCCCGACGTGCTGCGCGCCCGTGCGCGCGACATCGATACCCGCTGGATGTGTGGCGAATGGCAGGGGCCGCTGCACGGGCTGCCGGTGTCGCAGAAGGATCTCACCGCGACGCGCGGCGTGCGCACGACCTACGGTTCGCCGTTGTTCGCCGATCACGTGCCGCTGCATGACGCGCTCGTCGTGCGCCGCTGCGCGAGCGCCGGCGCGCTGATGATCGGCAAGTCGAACACGCCCGAATTCGGCGCCGGATCGCATACGTTCAACGACGTGTTCGGCGCGACGCGCAACCCGTGGGACCTGACGCGTTCCGCGGGCGGCAGCAGCGGCGGCGCGGCGGCCGCGCTCGCGTGCGGGATGAATCCGCTTGCGTGCGGCAGCGACATGGGCGGGTCGCTGCGCAATCCGGCCGCGTGGAACAACGTGGTCGGATTACGACCGTCGCCGGGCCGCGTGCCGCGCGCGCCCGACCTGAACGGCTGGACGACGCTCGGCGTCGACGGGCCGATGGCGCGCGACGTGGCCGATACCGCGTTGCTGCTGTCGGCGATCGCCGGGCCGAGCGGCGAGACCGCGACCGAACTCGCGGAACCGGGCGCGCGCTTCGCGCAGCCGCTCGAACGCGACTTCCGCGGCACGCGCATCGCGATGTCGCGCGGCCTGCCCGGCGTGCCGGTCGATCCGGAGATCGCGCGGGCCGTCGATGCGCAGGCGCGGGTGTTCGCGGCGCTCGGCTGCGAAGTCGAATTCGACGATCCCGACCTGTCGGATGCCGAGGACGTGTTCCGCATCGAGCGCGCGTGGATGATCGGCACGCTGGTCGACGGGTTCGACGATGCGCAGCGCGCGGCGCTGAAGCCCGAGATTCACGATGAATACCGGCTGCACCGGTCGCTGACGGCCGCCGATCTCGGCCGCATGTTCGTGCGCAAGACGCGGCTGTTCGAGCGGATGCGTGCGTTCATGCAGCGCTACGCGTTCTACGTGCTGCCGACGACACAGGTGATGCCGTTCGACGTCGACCTGCGCGCGCCTGCGCATGTGCAGGGGGCCGCGAGCACGTCTTACATCGACTGGATGCGCGTGTGCTGGTACCTGTCGTCGACCGAGGCGCCGATCCTGTCGGTGCCGTGCGGCTTCGGCGCGACCGGTTTGCCGATCGGCATGCAGATCGTCGGCCGCTACCGCGACGACTGGGGCGTGCTGCAGTTCGGCCACGCGTACGAAGTCGCGGCCGGCCGCCGCTGGGCTCCACCGGCGGTCGTCGCCGACGCGATGCGCTAGCCGTCTTCCCCGATTTACCCCTGACCGTTCCGGTTCGCTCCGGAGCAGGCTGCGCGCCTGCGGGGGACGCGCACGCCTGCGTTTTGCCATTCGACCCGCGCAATGGAGACCTTCCGATGAAAAAACGGCTGTTGGCAGGCGCGGGCGTCGCGCTGATCGCGGGTGCGGCGCACGCACAGAGCAGCGTGACGCTGTACGGCATTATCGACGAAGGGCTGACCTACACGAGCAACCTCGCGGTCGCCGGCCCGAACGGCGCCGTGAGCGGCAAGCCGGCGTGGCGAATGCTCGGCGGCGTGCAGCAGGCGAGCCGCTGGGGGCTGCGCGGCGTCGAGGATCTCGGCGGCGGGTTGGCGGCCGTCTTCACGCTCGAGAACGGCTTCGACCCGAGCACCGGCAAGCTCGGGCAGGGCGGGCTGATGTTCGGCAAGAAGGCGTTCGTCGGGCTGTCGGGGCCGTTCGGCACCGTCACGCTCGGGCGCCAGTACGACACCAACGTCGACTTCCTCGGGCCGCTCGAGGCCGCCGCGCTGTTCGGCGGCTACATGGTTGCGCACCCCGGCGATCTCGACAACGTGAACAACGCGAACTCGACCAACAACGCGATCAAGTTCACCAGCAACGACTATCGCGGATTCCGCTTCGCGGCCATGTACGGCGTGGGCGGCATCGCGGGTGCGGCGACGCGCAACCAGGTGTGGTCGATGACGGCCGGCTACACGCGCGGGCCGCTCGCGGTCGCGGCCGGCTACCTTAATGCGCGCAACCCGAACGTGTCGTTCTTCGGCACGACCGGCAGCCCCGCGCCGGTCGTCGCCGGCGTGCCGGGCAACAACATGCTGTCGCCCGTATATTCCGGCTATGCGTCGGCGCGCTCGCTGCAGGTCGCGGCGGCGGGCGGCACCTACGCGATCGGCGCGGTGACGCTCGGCGCGATGTACACGAACACGTCGTTCCGCGGGCTTGGCGACCTGTCGTCCGGCCCGAATCCCGGCCGCGTGTCCGGCAACGCGGTGTTCAACAACGTCGAAGCCAGCGTGCGCTACCAGTTCACGCCTTACCTGTTCGGCGGCGTTGCGTACGACTACACGCGCGGCGGCGGCGTGAACGGCCGCGACGGCGCGACCTACCACCAGGTTGCGGCCGGGCTCGACTATTTCCTGTCGAAGCGCACCGACGTGTATGCGACCGCCGTCTTTCAGCGTGCGTCGGGCACCGATTCGACGGGGCACGCGGCGGTTGCCGCGATCAACGGCCCCGGCGCGTCCGCGAACGACCGCCAGTTCGAGGCGCGGATCGGCATTCGGCACAAGTTCTGACGGGCGCGGCGATCGGCGATCGGCAAGCGGCGGCCGCGAGCGGTGATATGCTCGCGGAACGCCCGCGACCGACGGGCGGATTCCGACTGCCCGTGCGCGACTGTGTTGCCGCCGCGCGGCGTTTCCGAGGGAAGAACCGACACATGAGCCGCAAATTCATTCTGAAGGGCGACACGACCGACCACGGCGGCGTGGTGCTCGACGGGATCGCCAACTCGTCGTTCGACGGACGCGAACTCGCCTATCTCGGCGCACCGGTGTTCTGCGCCACGTGCAAGACGACGGGCGTGATCGTGTCGGACGGCGGCGAGCGGACGATGACCGTGATGGGCAAGGTCGTCGCGCTCGAACACGACCTGTGCCAGTGCGTCTGCACGCCACAGCCGAAACTGATTCCGTCGCAGGCAACGGGGACGATCACGGGCTGACGCCCGGCCTGCGTCTCGCGGCGTCGGCGCACGGCCGCTGCCTGTCGTCAGGCGCTGCCTGTCGTCAGGCGCTGCCTGCCGTTTCGATCACGAGGATGCGCGCTTCGCCGAGCGGATGCGCGACATGCTCGGTACCCACCGTCGCGTGGAAGACGTCGCCCGTGTCGAGCACGGTCGCGTACTCGACGCCGGCCTCGCGGTAGCGCATCTCGACACGGCCGTCGAGTACCGCGAACACTTCCTCGCCGTCGTTCACGTGCCATCGATAGGGCGTGTCGGTCCAGTGTAACCGGACCGTGATGCCGTGCAGGTTCGCGATGTCGAGTGCGCCCCACGCGCGGTCCGCCGTGAAGTCTGCACTCCGGATAATGTTCATCGATGGGTTCTCCGGCGCGAATGCGCGTCGTCTTTCCGTCACTTCGTTCGTATCCACGTTCAGCGCGACGTTGCGCGCAGCGCCTGCTCGACGATCGCCTTGCGCTTCGCGAAGCCGGCCGCCGACCGTTCGGTGACGCGCTTCACGACCGCCGCCGGCGCGGTGTCGGGCGAACCGGCAGCGAACGGTGGCGCGGGCGCGTATTCGAGTTGCAGCTGGATCGCCTGTGCTTCTTCGTCCCCCACCAGTTCAGCGGCGATCGTCAGCGCAAAGTCGATGCCGGCCGTCACGCCGCCGCCCGTGATCAGGTTGCCGTCACGCACGACGCGCTCGCGCACGGGCACCGCACCCAGCGGTTCGAGCAGCGCGTGGAACGCCCAGTGCGTCGTCGCGCGCCGCCCGCGCAGCAGGCCGGCCACGCCGAGCACCAGCGCACCCGTGCAGACCGACGTCACATAGCGTGCGGCGGCCGCGCGTTGCTGCACGAACGCGATCGTTTCGGCGTCGAGCAGCAGGTCGTTGATCCCGATTCCGCCCGGAATGCAGATCACGTCGAGCGGCGGGCAATCGTCGAACGTGCAGGTCGGCGTGAGTGCCAGGCCGCTGCTCGACGCGACCGCGTCGCGCGACTTCCAGACCAGATGGACGGCTGCGTCGGGCAGCGACGCGAGCACGTCGTGCGGGCCGGTGAGATCGAGTTGCTGGACGCCCGGAAACACGAGAAGGCCGATATGCAGGGTCATGCGAGGACTCCGAGTAGAAGTGGCGTGCGCCGTTGCCGGCACGGATGGACAGATCGATTCTAGGCGCGTAGTGTTTGGCGAAATTGCCATATCACCCACGTTTTCAGCCAATCGCCATGCCTGCCGCCCCGCGTTCGATCCTGGTCCTCGCGTTCCCGCGTGCGCAACTGCTCGACGTGTCGGGGCCGCTGCAGGTGTTCGCATCCGTCAACGAACTCGCGCTGGAGCGCGGGCAGCCGGCGCCGTATGCACCGCGCGTCGTTTCAGTCGAAGCAGGGCCCGTCGAGACGTCGTCGGGCCTCGTCGTGATGGCCGAGTCGCTGCGCTCGGCCGCGCGTCATCCCGATACGCTGATCGTCGCCGGCGGCAAGGGCGTGCATGCGGCATCGAAGGATGCGCGGCTGGTGCGCTGGGTGCAGCAGCAGGCCGGGCGCGCGCGGCGCGTGGCGTCGGTCTGCACCGGCGCGTTCCTGCTCGCGGAGGCCGGCCTGCTCGACGGGCGGCGCGCGGTCACGCACTGGGCGCGCTGCGACGAATTTGCGGCGCGCTACCCGAACGTGCGCGTCGAGTCCGACCCGATCTTCATCCGCGAAGGCGCGCTGTGGACGTCGGCCGGCGTCACGGCCGGCATCGATCTCGCGCTCGCGCTGGTCGAAGAGGATCTCGGGCGTGCGACCGCGCTCGACGTCGCGCGCGAACTCGTCGTGTTCCTGAAGCGTCCGGGCGGACAGGCGCAGTTCAGCGCGATGCTGTCGATGCAGCGCACCGACGACCGGTTCGGCGAATTGCATGCGTGGATGGCCGAGCACCTGACTGCCGACCTCTCGGTGCCCGCGCTGGCCGAGCGCGTGCGCATGAGCGAGCGCAGCTTCGTGCGCCACTATCGTGCGGGAACGGGCCGCACGCCCGCGCGCGCGGTCGAGCAGATTCGCGTCGAGGCCGCGCAGCGCCTGCTCGGCGAAACGGCGTGGCCCGTCAAGCGGATCGCCGCGCGCTGCGGCTTCGGTTCGGAGGAGACGCTGCGGCGCAGTTTCGTGCGCGTGCTCGGCGTGTCGCCGCAGGGATATCGCGAGCGGTTCGTGCGGTGATGCTCGGGGCCGGATCGGGCCGGTGCGGTTGGCGTCCGGAACTGAACGGGAAACAGACGATTCCCAGTCCGAAGCGCTGAAATTATTCAGGATCGGATAACAATAGGTGGGGGCTTGTGCCGCGCCCGTCGCGCGCTCTATTCTGTTCCGTTGGGCGATTCGAAGGGGGAAGCAGCATGGACCGAATCCAGGCAATGGAAGTTTTTACCCGAGTGGTCGACGCGAACAGCTTCACACGCGCGGCCGACACGCTCGCGATGCCGCGCGCGTCGGTGACGACCATCATCCAGAATCTCGAGGCGCTGCTCGGCGTGCGCCTGATGCACCGGACGACACGCCGGCTGTCGCTGACGCCGGAAGGCGCCGCGTACTACGAGCATTGCACGAAGATCATCACGGAGATCGCGGAGGCCGACGCGAGTTTCCAGACCGGCAACCGCAAGCCGAGCGGCGTGCTGCGCGTCCATATGCCGAGCTCGCTCGGGCGGCGCATCGTGCTGCCGTCGCTGTCGATTTTCCGGCAGCGCTATCCGGACATCACGCTCGAGCTGGGGCTGTCCGACCGCCACGTGGATCCGGTCGAGGAGGGCATCGACTGCATGATTCGTGTCGGGCCGCTCGAGGATTCGTCGATGGTCGCGCGGCGCATCGGGATGCTCAAGCGCGTGACCTGCGCGTCGCCCGACTACCTCGCACGTCACGGCGAGCCGCACGAGATTGCCGATCTCGCCGATCACCATGCGGTGAATTTCCGTTCGAGCCACGGTGCACGCGCGATTCCGTGGGTGTTCATGATCGACGGCAAGCCGTTCGAGGTGCGGATGAACGGCAGCGTCACGGTCAACGATTCGGATGCCTACGTGACATGCGGGCTCGAAGGGTTCGGGATGATCCAGCCGACGCTGTTCATGGTGCTGCCGAACCTGCTCGACGGCTCGCTGGTCGAGGTGCTGCCGGACTGCAATCCGAAGCCGAAGCCGATTTCGATCGTTTATCCGCACAACCGTCATTTGTCGCAGAAGGTGCGTGTGTTCGCCGACTGGATCGCGGAAGTGTTCGAGTCGACGCCGTCGCTGGAAGGTGGTGAGAACTGGCGGGGGAAGGTGGGGGCGCAGGCGGCGCGGGAGCCGCGTAGTTCGGTGGCGGCGTGATGGGCACGGCGCTGTCGGGTTGTCGGCAGCGCCGGTTCTGGATGAGACGCGGCAGAGCCGTTCGCCGCCCGCCTTGGGTATGTGTCGGCAGACACGCCCCCGACACGAGGAATATCCGCGAACCTTGCGTATGATCGACCTACGGTGCCAGCCAGAAAGCACCGGGCGCAGGGGGAAACCGTCATGCACACTGATGATCCGTTCGCGGCGAGCCTGATCGACGACATCTACGCCGCTGCACTGGGCGACCACGGCTGGGAGGTCGTATTGCATGGATTGCGCGTGGCGATGGGCGCGCGCGTGGCCACGTTGCTCACGTACGACGATGCCGCGCAACTGGCGGCGATCAACCACGGTGTCGGCGATGACGACGCGTGGCTCGCGACCTGCCATCGCGACTACGCCCGCGAGTTCTACCTGTACGACCCGGCCGCGCCGGTGGTCGCCGGCTGGGGAGCCGGGCGCTGGTATCGCGACTCGGTCGTCCTGACGTCCGGGGAGCGTGCCCGAAACGTGTTTTATCAGGAGTTCATGCGGCCGCACGGGCTCGGCAGCCTGTCCGGCCTGTTCATCCATCGCAAGGACGGCGACAGTGCGTTCCTGAGCATGGTCAGTGCACTGGATGCGCCGGGCCTGTCGGACGCGCAATGCCGCGCCGTCAGCGCATTGGGCGTCCATGTCAGCCGGGCCTTGCGCATCCAGTCGCGCATGGGCCAGCTGGAAACGCGGGCGGCCATGGCGGAGTCGGCGCTCGATACCGCGCCGGTGCCGGTGTTCCTGTTGGGCGAGCACCGCAAGCTGCTTTTTGCGAACCGGATGGCGACCGAACTGATGGCGGCCGAGCCGGTGCTGCGCTTCGCGCATGGGTGCTTCGCGCCGGAGGGTGTCGCCGACGAGCCGGCCTGGCGGCAAGCGTGTGCGAAAGGCGGCGTCCTGCTGACCCGCCCCGACGGAAGTACGTTGCCGCTTGCGCTCATGCCCGTTCCCGAACGTTCGTCGCTGGCGCGACCCTGGCGTCACGGGGTGATGCTGATGACCGCGATGCAGATGGGCGCGGGGTCGGCGCGGGCGGATCGCCTGCGTCTCTTTTACGGATTGACGGCCAGCGAGGCCGAGGTTGCGGTGCTCACGTGCTGCGACGGGCTGTCGCCGAGCGAATGCGCCGATTTGCGGGGTGTGTCGCTCGCAACCGTCCGCTCACAGATCAAAGCGATCTATACGAAGACAGGCGTTTCTCGCTCGACGGAACTCGTCGGTTTGGTGCTGGCCGTGTGAGCAATGCGGGTGGTTGGCGCTTTCTCCCGGACTCGGGCAGCGCTGGCGAATCGGGCCACGCGAAGTGGTGGCTTGGGAAGGAAGCGGGAAGACACGCGCATCGCTGCGTAATCGACGTTGCCGCGATGTTGCCGATCGTGCGTGGGTCGAGCGGGAGCGTTGAAGTTGCGTGCGGATCGCGGAGCAATGAAAAAAGCCGCTGTTTCTTTCGAAACAGCGGCTTTTCGCATTTGGTGGCGAATCAGGGATTCGAACCCCGGACCTGCGGATTATGATTCCGTCGCTCTAACCGACTGAGCTAATTCGCCGTGAAGAATTGAATTATGTCGGCCGGCAGCCGGGCTGTCAACAGCTTTTTCCATCTTCCGTGAAAAAAGTTGCCGGCGGCCCATGCCGGCCGGGTCGCGGGGGCGGGTTGCCGGCCGCCGGAACACCCGTCCGGCAACCTGCCCCCGTCCGCATGACATCAATCCTGCGCGTAGATGTTCGAGTCCTTCGTCTCCTTGACGAACAGCAGGCCGATCACGAACGTGGCCAGCGCGATCACGATCGGATACCAGAGCCCCGAGTAGATGTCGCCCCTTGCTGCGACGATCGCGAACGCCGTCGCCGGCAGGAAGCCGCCGAACCAGCCGTTGCCGATGTGATAGGGCAGCGACATCGACGTATAGCGGATCCGCGTCGGGAACATCTCGACCAGCATCGCGGCGATCGGGCCGTAGACCATCGTCACGTAGATCACGAGGATCGTCAGAACCACGATCGTCATCGGCCAGTTGAGCTGCGCCGGGTCAGCCTTAGCCGGGTAGCCGGCCCCCTTCAGCGTCGACGCGAGCGTCTTGTCGAACGCCGCGCCCTGCGTCTTCGCGTCGGTCGCCTTGCCGTCGTAAGTCTGGATCACCGTGTCGCCGACCTTGATCTCGGCCTGCGTGCCGGCCGGTGCCGCGACGTTCTCGTAGTTCAGGCCGGCCTTCGAGAGCGCACTCTTCGCGATGTCGCACGAGCTGGTGAACTTCGACGTGCCTACCGGGTTGAACTGGAACGAGCAGGAGGCCGGGTCGGCTACGACCGTGATCGGCGCCTTCTGCGTCGCAAGCTCGAGCTGCGGGTTCGCGTAGTGCGTGAGCGCCTTGAACAGCGGGAAGTACGTCAGCGCCGCGATCAGGCAGCCCGCAAGGATGATCGGCTTGCGGCCGATCTTGTCCGAGAGCGAACCGAAGAACAGGAAGAACGGCGTGCCGATCAGCAGTGCGATCGCGATCAGGATGTTCGCGCTGGCACCGTCGACCTTCAGCGTCTGCGTGAGGAAGAACAGCGCGTAGAACTGGCCCGTGTACCACACGACGGCCTGGCCGGCGGTCAGGCCGACGAGCGCGAGGATCACGATCTTCAGGTTCTTCCACTGGCCGAACGCTTCGGTCAGCGGCGCCTTCGACGTCTTGCCTTCCGACTTGATGCGCAGGAACACCGGCGATTCGTTCAGCTGCATCCGGATCCACACCGACACCGCGAGCAGCAGGATCGACGCGACGAACGGCACGCGCCAGCCCCAGCTGCCGAACGCTTCCTCGCCGATGAACGTGCGTACGCCGAGGATCACGAGCAGCGACAGGAACAGGCCGAGCGTGGCGGTGGTCTGGATCCACGCGGTGTAGAAGCCGCGACGGTTGGCCGGCGCATGCTCGGCGACGTAGGTCGCCGCGCCGCCGTACTCGCCGCCGAGCGCGAGGCCCTGCAACAGCCGCATCGCGATGAAGATCACGGGCGCGGCGATGCCGATCGACGCGTAGCCGGGCAGGAAGCCGACCACGAACGTCGAGATGCCCATGATCACGATCGTCACGAGGAACGTGTGCTTGCGACCGACCATGTCGCCGAGGCGGCCGAACACGATCGCGCCGAACGGCCGCACCGCGAAGCCGGCCGCGAAGCCGAGCAGCGTGAAGATGAAGGCGGCGGTCGGATTGACGCCGGAGAAGAAGCTCTTGCTGATGTAGGCCGCGAGCGAGCCGGCCAGGTAAAAGTCGTACCACTCGAACACCGTGCCGAGCGACGACGCGAAGATCACCTTCTTCTCTTCGCCCGTCATCGGCGAGTGGGAAATTTGCCCGCCTAACGTTGCCATGAGTCGTCTCCAAGTCCCTTGATATAGGTGTGCGGCCGCCTTGGGTGGGCGGGCCTGTCGAGGATTATTGGTACGGAAACTTACGGCGGACTGACTCGCGCGCGCAAAACGACTGCGCGTTAACCCGCGCCGAATCGGCCGCTTCTCGTGTCGATTGTGGTGCGAACGTCCGGTAATTCGCCGGTTTCGGCGCAGTCGGGCAGCACGGCGGCGGCGCGTGTCAGGGTTAATCCGGGGCCGTGCCGGTCAGCGGCAGGCTGACGCGCACGAGCGTGCCGGCGAGACGCGGTGCCTGCTGGTAGACGTGATCGTCGAGCGTCAGCGTACCGCCGTGCTGTGTCGCGATCTCGCGCACGATCGCGAGCCCGAGGCCGCTGCCGTCGCCTTCGCGGCCGAGGATCCGGTAGAAGCGCTCGACGACGCGCTCGCGTTCGGCGGCCGGGATGCCGGGGCCCGTATCCTCGACTTCGAGATGCACGAACCGCGCCGCCGGGTCGGCATGCACGCGCACGGTGATGCGGCCGCCTTCGGGCGTGTAGCGGATCGCGTTGTCGATCAGGTTGCCGAGCATCTCGCGCAGCATCACCGGATTGCCGTCGACGTCGAGCGGCGCATCGTCCGGCGGCCCTTCGTAGCCGAGATCCATCCGCTTCGCGAGCGCGGCCTGCACCCAGTCGCGCACCGCGCGCCGCGCGAGCGCGGCGATCTCGACCGGCTCGAACATGAGCCCGCTCGCACGGTTTTCGGCGCGCGCGAGCGCCAGCAATTGCGTGACGAGCCGCGCGGCTTGCTCGGAACTCGTCGCGATCTGTTCGAGCGAGCGCTGCACGTCGGGCGGGACCGGGTGGCGCAGCGCGAACTCGGCCTGCGTGCGCAGGCCCGCGAGCGGCGTCTTCATCTGGTGCGCGGCGTCGGCGATGAAGCGCTTCTGCAGCGCCATGTTCTGTTCGAGACGCGCGAGCAGGTCGTTGAACGATGTGACGAGCGGCTCGATCTCGGGCGGCGCGCGCTGCGCCTCGACGGGCGACAGGTCGTCGGGCCGCCGTGCGCGGATGTGCGCCTGCAGCGCGTTGAGCGGCGCGAGCCCGCGCGACAGCCCGAACCAGACGAGCAGGATCGCGAGCGGCAGGATCACGAACTGCGGCAGGATCACGCCCTTGATGATGTCGTTCGCGAGCGCGTTGCGCTTGTCGAGCGTTTCTCCGACCTGCACGAGCACGGGCTGCGTGCCGCTCGATTGCGGCAGCGCGACCGTCGTATACGCGACGCGCACGTCGTTGCCGCGCAGCAGGTCGTCGCGAAACACGACGACGCCCGGCGGCGGGCGGTCCTCGTCGCGCGGCAGCGGCATGTCGGCTTCCCCGGCGACCAGTTCGCCGCGCGTGCCGAGTACCTGGAAGTAAACACTGTCGACGTTGTCCGCGCGCAGGAAGTCGCGCGTCTGTTCTGGCAAGGTCAGCTCGGCCACGCCGTTCACCGGATGAATCTGCCGGGCGAGCACGTACGCGTTGGTTTCGAGCGCACGGTCGAACGGGCTGTTCGCGATCGTCTTCGCGACGAGGTAGGTGACGGCGATGCTCATCGGCCACAGCAGCAACAGCGGCGCGAGCATCCAGTCGAGGATTTCGCCGAACAGCGAGCGCGGGCGCGGTGTCTCGGGCGACTCGGTTTCGTCGGGCGGCGCGAACGGGTTCTCGTAGCGCGCGTCGCGCGCATCGTCGGCGGCCGACGACGGCGCGCCGGTCGGGTGGCGGGAATGGGCCGGCGTGGCCATCGCGGCGACGCCCGGTGTCAGCGCAGCGGCGTGCCGGCCACCGCGGGCTGGGGCGCTGTCGTGTCGGCCGGCGCGGCGGGCGCGACCTTCTCGAGGCAGTAGCCGAGGCCGCGCACGGTCGAGATCCGCACGCCGCTCGGTTCGATCTTCTTGCGCAGCCGGTGCACGTAGACCTCGATCGCGTTGTTGCTGACTTCCTCGCCCCATTCGCACAGGTGATCGACGAGCTGTTCCTTCGACACGAGCCGGCCGATTCGCTGCAGCAGCACTTCGAGCAGGCCGAGTTCGCGCGCGGAGAGATCGAGCACGTGATCGTTCGCATACGCGATGCGGCCGACCTGGTCGAACGCGAGCGAGCCATGGCGCACGACGGTCGGGCCGCCGCCCGCGCCGCGCCGGGTCAGCGCGCGCACGCGCGCCTCGAGCTCGTTGAGTGCGAACGGCTTGGCCATGTAGTCGTCGGCGCCGAGGTCGAGCCCCTTCACGCGTTCGTCGACGCTGTCGGCGGCGGTCAGGATCAGCACGGGGAGGTTGGAATTGCGCGCACGCAGGCGCTTGAGCACCTCGAGCCCGGACATTTTCGGCAGCCCGAGATCGAGGATCAGCAGGTCGAAAGTCTGCATCGACAGCGCGGTGTCGGCATCGACGCCGCTCTTCACGTGATCGACCGCATAGCCCGATTGGCGGAGTGACCGGGTGAGGCCGTCCGCGAGTATGCTGTCATCTTCGGCGATGAGGATTCGCATGTTGCTGACCGATTGCCGGCGGGGCGTTCGCGCCGACGCGGCTGTCTCCGGAGTTATTCGTGTACAACGCCCTGCATTGCGGGCTTGCATAAACTACTGTTTTTTTATACAGTGTCTGCATTCGGCGGCGCTTGAAAGCGGGCGCGCCTTTCACAGACGCTGCTCATCATAGCAAAGGACGATTCATGGAAGATAGCAAGAAGGGCTCCGGGATGACCGCCGAGAAGAGCAAGGCGCTGGCGGCCGCACTCGCGCAGATCGAGAAGCAGTTCGGCAAAGGGTCGATCATGCGCATGGGCGACGGCGAGGCGACCGAGAATATCCAGGTCGTCTCCACGGGCTCGCTGGGTCTTGATATCGCACTGGGCGTCGGCGGCTTGCCGCGTGGCCGGGTCGTCGAGATCTACGGTCCGGAATCGTCGGGTAAAACCACGCTCACGCTGCAGGTCATCGCCGAACTGCAGAAGCTGGGCGGCACCGCAGCGTTCATCGACGCCGAGCACGCGCTCGACGTTCAATATGCAGCGAAGCTCGGCGTGAACGTGCCGGAGCTGCTGATCTCGCAGCCGGACACCGGCGAGCAGGCACTCGAAATCACCGACGCGCTGGTGCGCTCGGGCTCGATCGACATGATCGTCATCGACTCGGTCGCGGCGCTCGTGCCGAAGGCCGAAATCGAAGGTGAGATGGGCGATTCGCTGCCGGGTCTGCAGGCCCGCCTGATGTCGCAGGCGCTGCGCAAGCTGACCGGCACGATCAAGCGTACCAACTGCCTCGTGATCTTCATCAACCAGATCCGGATGAAGATCGGCGTGATGTTTGGCAACCCGGAAACCACGACGGGCGGCAACGCACTGAAGTTCTATTCGTCGGTGCGTCTCGATATCCGCCGGATCGGCTCGATCAAGAAGAACGACGAGGTGATCGGTAACGAAACCCGCGTGAAGGTCGTCAAGAACAAGGTGTCGCCGCCGTTCCGCGAAGCAATCTTCGACATCCTGTATGGCGAAGGCATTTCGCGTCAGGGCGAGATCATCGATCTCGGCGTGCAGGCGAAGATCGTCGACAAGGCGGGCGCCTGGTACAGCTACAACGGCGAGAAGATCGGCCAGGGCAAGGACAACGCGCGTGAATTCCTGCGCGAGAATCCGGAAATCGCGCGCGAGATCGAGAACCGCATCCGCGAATCGCTCGGCGTCGTCAGCATGCCCGATGGCGTAGCCAACGAAGCCGAGGCGCTGGACGAAGAAGAGTGATGGTTGTGCGCCGAGGTCAGGCTGGCAAGCCGGAGGAGAGCGACGCGCCCGAAGCGGCGGGTCGTTCCGGCCGGCGAGCAGGATCCTCGGGCGCCGACCGGCGGGTCGCAGGCAGCCATGCCGCGAACCGCACCGCGACGAGGGCATCCGACGATGCCCTCGTTTCGTTTGAGATTACCGCGCCGGACGATCCGTTCGACAACGACGAATCGTTCGACGCACACGACCGGTCACGCCGTCGCGTGTCCGGTGTCAGCTTCCCCGGTGACCGCGCAGCCGATTCCTCAGCGCCGGCAAGGGAAGACGTCTATACACGCAGCAGTCAGCATCCGCGCCGCACGCGCCGTGCGTCCGGCGCGTCTGCCGGTACTTCATCCAGCGACACGCCGGGCGCCGCCGAACGCAAGTCGTCGAAACCGCCACGTTCATTGAAGGGCCGCGCGCTCGGTTATCTGTCCAGGCGTGAATACAGTCGCGCGGAACTCGCGCGCAAGCTCGCGCCTTACGTCGGCGAAGACGAATCGGTCGAGCCGGTGCTCGATGCGCTGGAGAAGGAAGGCTGGCTGTCCGACGCGCGCTTCGCCGAGAGCCTCGTGCATCGCCGCGCATCGCGTGTCGGCGTCGCGCGCATCGTCAGCGAGCTGAAGCGTCATGCAGTGGGCGACACGCTCGTCGAGGAAGTGAACGCGCAGCTGCGCGAGACCGAATGGGCCCGTGCGCAGGCCGTCTGGCGCAAGAAATTCGGTGCACTGCCGCAAACGCCGGCCGAGCGTGCGAAGCAGGCGCGCTTTCTGGCCGCACGCGGCTTCTCGAGCGCGACCATCGTGAAGTTGCTGAAGGTCGGCGACGATTTCCTGATCGACGACTGACCGGTCCGGTCGCGCGCGTGGCGCGCGATTTTGCTGCAATGCAACCACCTCCGGACAGGCGGGAATACCCGCCGTCGCGTCAAACTGTCTCAAATACCCAATATGCTAAAATCCATGGGTTTTCCTCTTCGGCCTCAACCTCCAGCATGCCGCTATCCGAGCCCGTGCCCCGTCAGTTGCGACATCGACGCGCAATCCGAGCGGAAGCTTACGAGCGCGGCGACGGCTTGTGGGACATCGAAGCCTGCCTGACCGACCACAAGCCGCGCGATGTCGCGCTTGCGTCGGGCATCCGGCCCCAAGGCCTGCCGATCCACGAACTCTGGCTGCGCGTGACTATCGATCGTGAACTCAATGTCGTCGACGCCGAAGCGTCTTCGGAATGGGTGCCCTATCCCGGTCACTGTCAATCCGCCCCTCCTGCCTATCGGGCCCTCATCGGGCTCAATCTCTTCCGCAATTTCCGCCGCAACGCGAACCGGCTGCTCGCCGGCGTCGCAGGCTGCTCCCATCTCACCGAACTGTGCGCCGTGCTGCCGACGGCAGCGATCCAGGCGTTCGCCGGTGACGTGTGGAACGTGCGCGAGGAGGGCGGCGAAGGGCCGGATCACGACGGCGCGCACGCCGAACCGCCTTTCCAGCTCGGCCGCTGCCGTGCGCTGCGGTTCGACGGCGAGGTCGTGCGGCAGTACTACCCGCGGTGGTATGGCCCGCTTCGGCCGGATCTGCCCGGTGATGGCAGCACGAAGGAATGAACGGAAATCATTCGAAGAAGCGTCTTAAGCGACTTTTCATCCAACTCTCAGACTGAAGGGAATCACGCATGAAGATTCACGAGTACCAGGGTAAGGAAATCCTGCGGAAATTCGGAGTCGCGGTACCGCGCGGCAAGCCGGCGTTCTCGGTTGACGAAGCCGTCAAGGTGGCGGAAGAGCTCGGCGGCCCGGTATGGGTCGTGAAGGCTCAGATCCACGCGGGTGGCCGTGGCAAGGGCGGCGGCGTGAAGGTGGCGAAGTCGATCGAGCAGGTCCGCGAATACGCGAACCAGATCCTCGGCATGCAGCTCGTCACGCACCAGACCGGCCCGGAAGGCCAGAAGGTCAACCGCCTGATGATCGAGGAAGGCGCCGACATCAAGCAGGAACTGTATGTCAGCCTCGTCGTCGACCGCATCTCGCAGAAGATCGTGCTGATGGGTTCGAGCGAAGGCGGCATGGACATCGAGGAAGTCGCCGAAAAGCATCCGGAACTGATCCACAAGGTCATCGTCGAGCCGTCGACGGGCCTGCTGGACGCGCAGGCCGACGACCTCGCCGCGAAGATCGGCGTGCCGGCTGCTTCGATCCCGCAAGCGCGCGCGATCCTGCAAGGCCTGTACAAGGCATTCTGGGAAACCGACGCATCGCTGGCTGAAATCAACCCGCTGAACGTCTCCGGCGACGGCAAGGTCACCGCACTCGACGCGAAGTTCAACTTCGACTCGAACGCGCTGTTCCGTCACCCGGAAATCGTCGCGTACCGCGATCTGGACGAAGAAGATCCGGCTGAAATCGAAGCGTCGAAGTTCGACCTCGCGTACATCTCGCTCGACGGCAACATCGGCTGTCTCGTGAACGGCGCAGGCCTCGCCATGGCAACGATGGACACCATCAAGCTGTTCGGCGGCGAACCGGCGAACTTCCTGGACGTCGGCGGTGGCGCGACGACCGAGAAGGTCACGGAAGCGTTCAAGCTGATGCTGAAGAACCCGGATCTGAAGGCGATCCTCGTGAACATCTTCGGCGGCATCATGCGCTGCGACGTGATCGCGGAAGGCGTGATCGCCGGTTCGAAGGCCGTGAACCTGAACGTGCCGCTCGTCGTGCGCATGAAGGGCACGAACGAGGACCTCGGCAAGAAGATGCTGGCCGATTCGGGCCTGCCGATCATCTCGGCGGACAGCATGGAAGAAGCTGCGCAGAAGGTCGTCGCGGCTGCCGCAGGCAAGTAAGCGCGCGCTATTGAACACGCATGGCGGCGCGGTTTGCACGCGACGCCAATCGAACAGAGGTCAAAATACATGTCGATTCTGATCAACAAGGACACGAAGGTCATCACGCAGGGCATTACCGGCAAAACCGGTCAGTTCCATACGCGCGCCTGCCGTGAGTACGCAAACGGCCGCGAAGCATTCGTCGCGGGCGTGAACCCGAAGAAGGCTGGCGAAGACTTCGAAGGCATTCCGATCTACGCGAGCGTCAAGGAAGCGAAGGCAGAAACCGGCGCAACCGTGTCGGTCATCTACGTTCCGCCGGCAGGCGCAGCTGCTGCGATCTGGGAAGCGGTCGAAGCCGATCTGGATCTCGCGATCTGCATCACGGAAGGCATCCCCGTCCGTGACATGATCGAAGTGAAGGACCGCATGCGCCGCGAAGGCCGCAAGACGCTGCTGCTCGGGCCGAACTGCCCGGGCACGATCACGCCGGACGAACTGAAGATCGGCATCATGCCGGGTCACATCCACCGCAAGGGCCGCATCGGCGTCGTGTCGCGTTCGGGCACGCTGACGTATGAAGCCGTTGCGCAGCTGACGGCACTCGGCCTCGGCCAGTCGTCGGCAGTCGGTATCGGCGGCGACCCGATCAACGGTCTGAAGCACATCGACGTGATGAAGATGTTCAACGACGATCCGGATACGGACGCAGTCGTGATGATCGGCGAAATCGGTGGTCCGGACGAAGCCAACGCGGCAGAGTGGATCAAGGACAACATGAAGAAGCCGGTCGTCGGCTTCATCGCTGGCGTCACGGCGCCTCCGGGCAAGCGCATGGGCCACGCCGGCGCGCTGATCTCGGGCGGTGCGGATACGGCCGAAGCGAAGCTGGAAATCATGGAAGCGTGCGGCATCACCGTCACGCGCAACCCGTCGGAAATGGGCCGTCTGCTGAAGAAGGCGCTGTAATATTTCCCCGTGGGTTCGTCCTGCAGAAAACGCCGGCTTTGCCGGCGTTTTTTGTTATGCTCGCGCAATGAATTCGTAAGCACCCACCGGACATGCGTCGTGCATGTGCCGACGATGAATCAGGCCGCCTGCCAGGCAGCCACTGTCCTGCACATACCCCATGCTCGAATTCCTGACGTCGCTGCACTGGGGCGCCATTCTCCAGATCATTATCATCGACATCCTGCTCGGCGGCGACAACGCGGTCGTGATCGCGCTCGCCTGCCGCAACCTGCCGGCGAACCAGCGGCTGCGCGGCGTCGTCTGGGGCACCGCGGGGGCGATCCTGCTGCGTGTGGCGCTGATCACGTTCGCGGTTGCACTGCTCGACGTGCCGTTCCTGAAGCTCGGCGGCGGGCTGCTGCTGCTGTGGATCGGCATCAAGCTGATGGCGCCGGCCGCCGACGCGCACGACGACATCAAGCCGGCCAGCCGGCTGTGGGACGCCGTGAAGACGATCGTGATCGCCGATGCGGTGATGAGCCTCGACAACGTGATCGCGATCGCCGGTGCGGCCGAGCAGGCCGATCCGTCGCACCGGATCGCGCTCGTGATCTTCGGGCTCGTCGTCAGCGTGCCGATCATCGTGTGGGGCAGCACGCTGGTGCTGAAGCTGCTCGACCGTTTCCCGATCGTCGTCGCGTTCGGCGCCGGGCTGCTCGGCTGGATCGCGGGCGGGTTGATCGTCAACGACCCGGTCGGCGATCGCTGGGCGGTGCTCGATACGCCGCCGGTGCTCTACGGTGCGAGCATCGCGGGCGCGCTGTTCGTCGTGGCGATCGGCTACGCGCTCAGGAAACGCCACGGCGCGCCGCACGCGCACTGACTGGCCGTCCGGCCGACTGCCGGCTTCGCGGCCCGCTGGCTACGATCGAAACGCCTGCCTTGATCGGCAGGCGTTTTTCGTTTCCGGAGCCTGTCATGTTCGAAGCCTTTTCCGTTTCCCTGTTCCGTCGCGTTGCCGCCGATCTGCGGCGCGCGAATCGGCCCGCGCCGCGCTGGCGGCCGGCCGGCTTCACGCTGATCGAATTGATGATCGTGCTGGCGATCGTCGGCGTCGTCGCGGCCTATGCGATTCCCGCGTACCAGGATTACCTCGCGCGTTCGCGCGTCGGCGAGGGGCTCGCGCTTGCGTCGTCCGCGCGCCTTGCGGTCGCCGACAACGCGGCGAGCGGCGCGAGCCTCGACGGCGGCTACAGCCCGCCGGCCGGGACCCGCAACGTCGAATCGGTGGCGATCGACGGCGACACCGGCCAGATCACCGTCGCATTCACTACCCGCGTGGCCGCGGCCGGCGCGAATACGCTGGTGCTCGTGCCGTCCGCGCCCGACAAGGCCGATGCGCCCACCGCGCGCGTGGCCCTTAAAAAGGGTGCGATGCAGGCCGGTGCGATTGCGTGGGAGTGCTTCGTGGCCGGCAAGGACGCGTCGTCGCTGCCCGCGCCGGGGGCCGGGCCGTTGCCGGTCGATGCCGCGACGCTGCCCGCGAAATTTGCGCCCGCGGAGTGCCGCGCATAGCGCCGGAGGGGGCGGGCGGCGTGCGGGCCGCCGCTTCGGCCGGCCGGGGGCGTTGTTTCGCGCCCGGTCGCGGCGCGACGGCCCCGCACAGAGCGGGGAAAGTTTTGTATAGTGCGCCGGTTGCTGACATCCGGTTCGCTCATGCCTTCTACTTTTTCCCGTTCGTTGTCGCTCGTTGCGCTGGCTGTCGCCCTGATCGTGCCGTACGCGATCACGAATCACACGTATCCGATCCCGACCTTCTATTCCGAGTTTTCCGCGCTGGTGCTGTATCTGCTGGTGGGGCTGTCCGTCGTGCTGCTCACGCGCACCGACCGCCCGGCCGAGCCGTTTGCCGCGCCGGCCGCGTTCGTCGTGCCGTTCGGGTTTGCCGTGGTGCTGATCGCGCAGACCGCGCTGATTCCGCTCAAGGTGCCGTCGATGAACTGGCTGGCGGTCGGCTACCTCGCCGCCGCACTGGTCGCGATGCAGGCCGGCTACGTGCTGGCGCGCGACGGGTTGGCCGAAGCGGTGTCGCGGATGATGGCCGGCGCGTTGATCGTCGGCGGCGTGTTCGCGGTCGGCACCCAGATCGTGCAGTTGTTCCACCTCGAGTCGGCCGTTTCGCCGTTCGTCGTGATGTACAACGTCGCAGTCGACCGCCGTCCGTACGGCAACATGGCGCAGGCGAACCATCTGGCCAGCTACATCGCGTTCGCGCTCGCGGGTGCGCTGTATCTCGTGCAGACGCGCCGGCTCGCGGTGTGGGCGTGGTTCGCGCTGTCGCTCGTGCTGTCGGTCGGTCTCGCGCTGACGGTGTCGCGCGGGCCGTGGCTGCAGGTCGCGGTGATGGTCGTCGCGGGCTTCTGGATGGCGTGGCTTGAATCGCGCCGCGCGCCGGGCAATGCGCGTGCGTGGCTGATACCGGTCGTGCTCGCGGTCGCGTTCATCGCGGTGAACGTCGCGGTGCGCTGGGCCAACGTGCACTATCACCTGAATCTCGCGGAATCGGCGGCCGACCGGATGCGCGACGCGGGGCAGATCGCGCCGCGCCTCGCACTGTGGAAGTACGGGCTCGCGATGTTCCGCGAACATCCGCTGCTCGGCGTCGGCTGGGGCGAATTCCCGTCGCACCAGTTTGCGCTCGTGCGCACGCTCGGCGGCGTCGAGATCGCGAACAACTCGCACGATATCTTCATCGACCTGCTCGCGAAGTCCGGCCTCGTCGGCCTCGGCCTACTCGTCGTCACGCTGGTGGCGTGGTTCGTGCGTGCGGTGCGCGCGCCGCAGTCGAGCATGCGCGTGTTCGGCTTCGCGCTGATCGGCATCCTGCTGATGCATGCGCTGGTCGAGTATCCGCAGCAGTACATGTTCTTCCTGCTGCCGGCGATGTTCGTGATCGGGCTGCTCGAAGTGAAGCCGTTGCGCATCCTGCCGGGCCGCGCCGCATTCGGGTTGTTCGCGGTGCTGTCGTTCGGTGGCGTGCTGGCGGCGGTGCCCGTGCTGCGCGACTACCAGCGCGCGGAAGTGCTCTATTACGGCAGCGATCCGGCTGCGCAGTACCGCGAGGCGCCGTCGCTGCTGTTCGGCGCATGGGGTGAATACGGTGCGGCCACGCTGCTGCCGATTTCGGCGGACGATTTGCCGGCCAAGCTCGCGGCGCATGAGCGCGCGATCGCGCTGCTGCCCGGCGAGACGGTGCTGCGCCGCTATGCGGCGCTGCAGGCGCTGGCGGGCCGCGAAGCCGACGCGCTCGATACCGTCGCGCGCCTGCATGTGTTCGCGAAGGAGTTGAAGGACTGGCCGCAGCAACTGGCGCTGCTGTACAAGCTGTGTGACCAGCAGCCGGCGCTGAAGACGTTCAAGGCGGCCGTCGTTGCGAAGTACGGGGAAGTGCCGGCCGATGCGGCCGACGACGAGGACGACGACGATTCCGATTGATGTGCGCGGCACCCGCCGGAACGGGGTATTCCGGCGTTTGTCGCATTCCGATGCAGCGCGGGCGGGCGTCGGGCAGGGCGGCCCGGCGCGAACCGTGAGAAGCCTGCCGATATCGATTACGTCGCGGATCGTGCGGATTCCGGTCGAATGCGCGGCGATTCGCGTCAACCATTGTCAAATCGCCGCCGCTGACCGGGCGCCGCGTGCACAATGCGCGAAAGCGCTCGCGTGCCCGCTGGCGCGGGGGCTGCCCGGCGTGATGGCAGGCAGCGCCCCGGCCATCCGGGAAGTCCGCCAGGCAGGATCGCGGCCGAGCATCATCGGCCGTGCGGCCGTAACGGGGCGCCGGTCCGATGGCCGCGGCGCAGTGAGACGCACGTGATGCGGGCCGGAGAATACGTCCGGGGCGCGGCGCGTTTGTCCGGAACAGTACCAAGAACGATATTCGACCATGGCTATTCGCTCGACCTACCTGATCCTGCCCGCCGTCGCGATGCTGTTTTCCGGCTGCGCGATGCTGTCATCGTCGCAGGAAAGCAAGCTGACCTGCCACATTCCGCGCGCCGTCTATCCGGACACCGCCAAACCGCTCACTCGCCCGGTGACCGTGCTCGTGCGTGCGTTGATGACGACGTCCGGTGAAGCGCAGAACGTCACCGTGACGACGAGCAGCCGCAACGCGGCGGCCGATCGCGCGGCCGTCGACGCGATGACGCACGCGACCTGCGTGCAGACGGGCGCGACCGCGAATCCGTTCCTGCTGACCCAACCGTTCGTGTTCGAGCCGTCACGCGGCCAGTGAGGCGCGCGGCGCGGCTTGCCGCGCCGTTTGCATCGCTGTCGTCAATCGAGGCGCGCAACCGCTGCGGCATGCGCGTCCGTCAGTCAGTGCTGCGGCATCAGGTTCGCGCCGCGGCAAGCCGGCTCGGCCGCATTGCTCAGTCCGAGCAGCGTAAAGCCATTGCGCTCCTGGCGAATCAGCGCATAGTGTCGCGCGACGGTTTCCCCGCTCTTGCCTGTCAGATCCAGTTCGACCTGAAAGCGGTCCTTGCCGTCCGAGCAGCCGCGCACCGGGCCGTATGCGAACCCGGTATCGGGCGCCTTGCGGGCCTTGTCGAACGCCTGCCGGCCTTTCAGCGCGGCAGCCGCGGCGACGGGTTCACTCCATTCGCGCGCCTGTGCCTCGTTCACATTAAGCCACTCGTCGACAAAATCGCGGCCGTTGACCGCGACGGGCTGCACGCGTTGCACGGTGTCGCCGTCGACGCGGTAGCGGAAGATGCCCGGTCGCGTCATCACGTCGCTGTCGAGCGAGCCGACCGTCGTACGCATCTCGAAGCCGTCGGGGCGGACCTTGAACCGGAGTGCATTGTCGTCGAGCACGTAGCCGTGCTCCGTATGGAACAGCGTGCGTTGCGCGGCCGAACCGTTTGCCGGTGCGAGCACGTCGGCGGCGAACTGGCTCCAGCGCGACGAGCACCACGGCGTGCCGTGGACGACCGCGACCTGGCCGCCGGGCAGTGCCGAGAACCAGAAGCCGCCACCGTACGCACCGCCGATGTCCTTGTAGTCGCCGGCCTGCCAGCGCAGCACGCGCCGCCAGCCGCCGTTCTCCCACGCGTAGGCGGTGAGCAGGTTGTCGTCGCCGCACGCAATGTCGAACCCGGCGCGTACGAAGAGTAGCGGGCGGGAGGCGCCGCCGCGTTCGACGTCGACCTCCGGATTGCGGCCGAACGCCGATTCGCCGTTCTTCGGCTGGACGGATCGCGCCGGCACGCCGAGCGCGGCCGCGAGCGTGCGTTTCAACGCAGCCGGGTCGACGTGTTCGTCGCTGCACGCCAACTGCGCGTCGATCGCGCCGACGAGCGCCTCCTTGTACGCACGCAGTGCATCGCGCAGCGGCGGTGAGATATCGACGTTGCCGCCGCCGTCACCTTGCGGATTGCGGACCTGCTGCACGCGGTGCTGCGCGTCGATGGCCACGCGTGCGGCGGTGTCGGCGGCCGGACAGGTGCCAGCGGCCGATGCGATCGCCGGCAGCATCGAAAGCGCACACAGCAGCGGCGCCGCGTACTTCAGCGTGTTGTTCTTCATCGGTGCTTCGTTCTTCTGATTCTTGATCGTTCGAACGGAGAATCGCTACGGCCGACGATTCTCCGCGAATGGTGCGTGAGTGCGTTGCGACGGGCGCTCAGCCCGCGACGTCTTCCGCCTTCCAGTCCCCCGACTTCCCGCCGCGCTTCTCGCGCACGCTCACGTCGGTGATCACCATCCCGCGATCGACGGCCTTGCACATGTCGTAGACCGTCAGCAGCCCGACCTGCACGGCGGTCAGCGCTTCCATCTCGACGCCGGTCCGGCCGAACGTTTCAACCTGCACGACGCAGTGGACGCCCGGCAGTGCGTCGTCGAGTTCGAATTCGACGGCCACGCGCGTCAGCGCGAGCGGGTGGCACAGCGGGATGAGGTCGGCCGTGCGCTTGGCGCCCTGGATCGCCGCGATGCGCGCGACGCCGAGCACGTCCCCCTTCTTGGCCTTGCCGTCGCGGATCAGCGCGAACGTGGCCGGCAGCATCCGGATCGTGCCGCGCGCGATCGCGATGCGCTGGGTTTCCTGCTTGCCGCCGACATCGACCATGTGCGCATGGCCGGCGGCATCGAAATGGGTAAGTCCTGACATGTCATCCTCTAGTGGAACGGAGTGCGCGTGCGTCCCTCGATCCTGCTTCGCGATCGGCCGGGCCGCCGAATCCTGTACCGGCGCCCCGAACCGATTCAACGTCTCAACGGGCGCTTATCATAGCAGCGGCGTTCGCGTTGCCGAGGGCGCAGATGACGCACGCGCGGCACGGGACAGTCGCCGCGGCGCCGGTACAATGACCCGAATATTCAGACCAAACGCCGCGATGCGCGCTGCTCGCGCGGGACGGCGTCGTTTTCATCCTGCCATGCGTGTCAAACAGTTGCTTGCCGTGTCGCTGTCGGCGGCGCTCGCGCTGCCGCCGGGTGGCCATGCGCAGAGCGCATCCCCACCTCCGCTCGAGCCGGCGACCGGCGGCTCCCCGGCGATTTCCACCGTGCCGTCCGGCATCGCAACCGGCGTGTTCGGCACGTACGGCGGCGCGGAGAGCCGGTTCTCGGGCGCCGGCGGCGCGTCGGCGCCGGTCGCGAGCCTGCGCGCGCCGCTTCGTGCGCTCGAACTGCCCGACCTCGGCGACGGTTCCGGCGGTTCGCTGACGCCGCAGGCCGAGCGCCGGCTCGGCGAGCGCGTGATGCGCGAAGTGCGGCGTGATCCCGACTATCTCGACGACTGGCTCGCGCGCGACTACCTGAACGCGATGGCGGCGCGGCTCGCGGCCGCGGCCGCCGCGCGCTTCATCGGCGGCTATACGCCGGATTTCGACCTGTTCCCGGTGCGCGATCCGCAGATCAACGCGTTCTCGATGCCGGGCGGTTTCATCGGGATCAACAGCGGGCTCGTCGTCACGACGCAGACGGAGTCGGAGCTCGCGTCGGTGGTCGGCCACGAGATGGGGCACGTGCTGCAGCGGCACATTGCGCGGATGATCGGTGCAAACGAGAAGACCGGCTACACCGCGCTCGCGGCGATGCTGCTCGGCGTGCTGGCCGGCGTGCTCGCGCGCAGCGGCGATCTCGGCAGCGCGATCGCGGTGGGCGGGCAGGCGTACGCGGTCGACAACCAGCTGCGCTTCTCGCGTTCGGCCGAGCGCGAGGCCGATCGCGTCGGCTTCCAGCTGCTGGCGGGGGCCGGCTACGACCCCTACGGGATGCCGGGCTTCTTCGAGCGGCTCGACCGCGCGTCGATGGGCGACGCGGGCGTGCCGGCGTATGCGCGCACGCACCCGCTGACCGGCGAGCGGATCGCGGACATGGAGGATCGCGCGCGCCGCGCGCCGTACCGGCAGCCGCGCCAGTCGGCCGAATACGGGTTCGTGCGCGCGCGGCTGCGCGTCCTGCAGAACCGTGCGCCGACCGACATCTCGGCCGAGGCGCGCCGGATGCAGCTCGAGATCGACGACCGCACGGCGCCGAACGTCGCGGCGAACTGGTACGGCATCGCGCTCGCGAACCTCTTGCTCGGCGAATACGACGTGGCCGGCAAGGCACTCGCATCGGCGCGCGCGGCGTTCGATGCGCGCGAGCGGCGCGAAAACGATCCGGACGCGAGTTCGCCGAGCCTCGATGTGCTGGCCGCCGAGATCGCGCGCCGCGCGGGCCGGACCGACGACGCGGTGCGGCTCGCGGCGCTCGCGCAGCGGCGCTGGCCGGCGTCGCACGCGGCGATCGTCGCGCATCTGCAGGCGCTGATCGCCGCGCGCCGTTTTGCCGACGCGCAGACGCTGGCGCGTGCCCAGGCGAAGGCCGATCCCGATCAGCCGGACTGGTGGGACTATCTCGCGAAGGCGAGTGACGGGAAGGGCGATGTGCTTGCGCGGCGCCGTGCGCTCGCGGAGAAACTCGCGATCGACGGCGCGTGGCCGTCGGCAATCCGGCAGTTGAAGGAAGCGCGCGACGCGAAGGACGTGTCGTTCTACGAGCAGTCGATCATCGGCGCGCGGCTGCTGGAATTCGAGGCGCGCTACAAGGAAGAGCGCGAGGACGAGAAGAACGGCCGCGGATAGCGGCCGTCACGCGGCTGCGCGTCAGTTGCCGCCGCCGGCCGGATGGCTGGCGAGGCGCGCCGGGCTCGCGACATAGCCGAACCGGGCGGGCACGTCCGCGCAGACGATGCTGCCGAGCGGCAGCGGGCGGCCGTCGCGCCAGCGCAGCGCGGGCGGCTCGGCATCGAAATCCGCATGATCGGCGAACAGCCCGAGGTCGTGATCGTGCAGCGCCGCGATGCGCTGCGTGCGGCCATCATGAAACAGCACACCGCCCGCATCGTCGAGCCACGCTTCGTCCGGTTCGAACGCTGCGCCCGTCTGGTCGGTGAGCGCGAGCTGCCCGTCGCGCTCCGCGAGCCGGACGACCCACGGCGTATAGGCGAGCTCGACGTACACGCGCTGCGGCCCGTTCTGGAAGAACCACTGGCCCTGCGCATCGCATTCGTAGTTGCGGCCGATGAATGCGTTCAGCGCCGCATGCCGGATCGGCGAGCCGAGTTCGCCGGCCGCCTGCGCCGCGTCGTCGCGCAGCCGCCATTCGCCGCGCCGGTCGAGCAGCAGCCAGCCGGTGCAGTGCGGCACGTTCGGCCATTTTGCGAGCGCCTGCCTGACGATGTCATCCATGGTCGACGAATTTCGAGCAATAGCCGAACACCCGCGCCGACAACCAGTCGAGGCGGCCGGGGAACGGCCCGGTCATGAATCCCGCGTGCCCACCGGCCGCGGGCTGGTCGAGCTCGACGGCCGGCGACACGTCGGCCGGGCCCGGCAGCGCAGATTCGGGCAGGAACGGGTCGTTGCGGGCGTTGAGGATCAGCGTCGGCACGTCGATCGCGGGCAGCAGCGGGCGCGTCGTCGCCTTGGTCCAGTAGTCGTCGGCGTCCGCGAAGCCGTGCAGCGGCGCGGTCACGACTTCGTCGAAGTCGCGCATCGTCACGGCCTGCAGCATCGCTTCGCGGTCGAACAGCCCCGGGTACTGGTCGAGCTTCGCGAGCGCCTTGCGCTTGAGCGTCTTCAGGAAGCTGCGCGTGTAGACCATCGCGAACCCCTGCGACAGCGCGCGGCCGCCCGCGTGCACGTCGATCGGCGTCGAGATCGCGGCGGCCGCCCGCAGGATCGACGTGTCGCTGCGATGCTCGCCGAGCCAGCGCAGCAGCACGTTGCCGCCGAGCGATACGCCGGCCGCGACGAGCGGCCCGCGATGCCGCGCGGCGAGGCGGCGCAGGATCCAGTCGACTTCGGCGCTGTCGGCGAGATGGTAGAAGCGCGGCTGGCGGTTGATTTCGCCGCTGCAGCTGCGAAAGTGCGGTACGACGGCGTGCCAGCCCTTCGCGCGCGCGGCGGCCATCATCTCGAGCGCGTAGTGCGAGCCGGAGCTGCCTTCGAGGCCGTGGAACAGCACGAACAGCGGCGCATCGGGCGGCGGCGCCGCGCTGTCGAGATGCGCGACCCAGTCGAGATCGATGAAGTCGTGGTCGGGGGTTTCCCATCGCTCTCGTCGGTAAGCGACGGCCGGACGCCGTGCGAACAGCGCGGGCACGATGGTCTGGGCATGGCTGTTCGGCAGCCAGCGCGGTGCGCGATAGCGCAATGAATCGTCGTCGGGGGCCGGGGCCCCGGTCAGCGGCGAGGTGGGCGGAGAAGCCGTACTCATGATCGCCCCGCTAATGCGTTGCTTCGTTCTTCGTCAGTGCAGCGGACCCTGCCCGTGACGGATCTTCGCGGCGAATTGTCCGGCCGCCTGTTCGGGAATCGGGCTCGCGTGAATATGCGCGATGCGCCACTCGCCGCGCTCGTGAATCATCACGTACGTGGCGAAAACCATGTCGGGTTCGGCCGTCAGGTCGGCCTGCTGATGCGCTTCGGCGATCGTATAGACGACCGTGCCGAGGCTGTCGTACACGCGGATGTCGAGCGGCTCGATCGTCACGGGGCGCGTGGCGAGCCGGTTCGCGAGCCCGCTGCGGATCTGGTCGAGGCCGTGCAGATGCTCGCCGTCCGCCCATACGCAGCTGGCGAAATCCTCGTCGATCCACAACGCCAGCAGCGCGTCGAGATTGGCATCGGCGACGGCCTGGTAGTAGGCGTTCAGCGTATCGGCAGCGGCTTCGAAAAGGCGGGCAAAACGTGGCATCGGGGTTATCTCTCGCGCGCGTCGCGCGCCGTATTCAGCACGGCGGCCCGGATGGAGCCGCCGTACGCCGGTGAATCGGATTGCCCGGCGCGCCGTGCGACGCTGCCGGTCAGGGTCAGCGCTGCCCGACGAGCATGCCGCGCAAATCGCCGAATACCTGCTCGGGACCGAGTTCGCGCAGGCACTTCAGGTGGCCGAGCGGGCACTCGCGTTCGAAGCAGGGACTGCATTCGAGATGCAGCCATTGTACCTTCGCCAGGTCCGACAGCGGAGGGGTGTGGCGCGGATCGGTCGATCCGTACAGCGCGACGAGCGGCCGGCGCAGCGCGGCCGCGACGTGCATCAGCCCGGAATCGTTGGTGACGACCGCGTTCGCGCGCGCGATCAGCGCGCATGCCTCGGACAGCGACGTCTGCCCGCACAGGTTGCGCACGTTCGGCGCGTGGTCGGCGATCGCCTGTGCGGCTGCCGCGTCCTTCTGCGAGCCGAGTGCGACGATCTGCGTATACGGGAACGACTGGTGAACGATCGTCGCGAGCGTCGCGAAGTGCTCGGGCGGCCAGCGCTTGGCCGGGCCGTATTCGGCGCCCGGGCAGAACACGACGAGCGGCTTGCGCGTATCGAGATTGAAACGCGCGGACACGCGCGCCGTCTCGTTCAGGTCCGCGTCGAGGCGCGGCGCGGGCAGCGTCTTCATCGACTCGGGCAGCTTCGCGCCCGGCGCGT
This sequence comes from Burkholderia sp. BCC1999, assembly GCF_905339975.1. Taxonomy (NCBI): domain Bacteria; kingdom Pseudomonadati; phylum Pseudomonadota; class Betaproteobacteria; order Burkholderiales; family Burkholderiaceae; genus Burkholderia; species Burkholderia sp. BCC1999. The sequence goes on from NZ_CAJPHP010000016.1 coordinate 150,135, forward strand.
AGGCGAGCGCCGCGTAGTGGGTCGTCATCGGCGGCCGCTCGCCCGACTTGGTCGGGTTCGCGTGCCGCACGTTCAGCAGCCCGTAGCGGTGCTCGCCCGTGTAGCCGATCCGCAGCGGGATGTTCGCGAGCCACGGGATCACCGCGGACTTCAGCGAATTCGGCAGCACGTACGCCGCGTCGTAGCCGACGTCGCGCAGGTCGCTCGCGAGCTGCCAGCGGCGCAGCAGCTGCAGCTTGCCATGCGCGAGATCGGTCGCGTAGACATCGTGGATCTCGGGCATCCGCTCGAGCACGGGCGCGACCCACGAGGGTGCGACGGCATCGATCGCGATGCGGGGATGGAGCTTTTTCAGCAGCGCAAAAAGTGGCTGCGCCATCAATGCGTCACCGATCCAGTTCGGTGCGATAACCAGCGCTCGACGCATCAGGTCGACTTCCGATGTCGTAATGAATCACGGCGCACGGGCGCCGCGTTCGGGTTGCCAGAATGGAGAACGGCGGCGCGCCGGATTTCCGGCTGCGCCGCCTTGCGAGTCGGCGGGCCCGCGGGCCCGGCCGCCCGGGCTCAGTGGCCCTTGACGACCTCGCCGTCGCGCAGCTTGTAGCGCGTGCCGCAGTAGGGGCAGCGTGCCTCGCCGTGCGACACGTCGATGAAGACGCGCGGATGGGCGCTCCAGCGCGCCATGGCCGGGTTCGGGCAGTAGGCGGGAAGATCCTTGGCCGTCAGCTCGACCAGCGGCATTTCCTTGATTTCACTCATGAGACTTTCTCTTATCACTCTTTTGTGGGGCGGTCGGTGGCGCGGCGCGCTCAGACCTTCGTCAGCCAGTGCGCGTACTTCGCGTTCTTGCCCGACACGATATCGAAAAACGCCGACTGGAGCTTTTCCGTGACGGGGCCGCGCGCGCCGCTGCCGATCGTGCGGTTGTCGAGCTCGCGGATCGGCGTGACTTCAGCGGCCGTGCCGGTGAAGAACGCCTCGTCGGCCGTGTAGACCTCGTCGCGCGTGATGCGCTTCTCGATCACTTCGATGCCGGCGTCCTTCGCGAGCGTGATGATCGTGTCGCGCGTGATGCCGTCGAGGCACGACGACAGGTCGGGCGTGTACAGCTTGCCGTTGTTCACGAGGAAGAAGTTCTCGCCCGAGCCTTCCGACACGTAGCCGTCGACGTCGAGCAGCAGCGCTTCGTCGTAGCCGTCGGCCGTCGCTTCCTGGTTCGCCAGGATCGAGTTCACATACCAGCCCGACGCCTTCGCGCGCACCATCGACACGTTCACGTGGTGGCGCGTGAACGACGACGTCTTCACGCGGATGCCCTTCGCGAGGCCGTCCTCGCCGAGGTACGCGCCCCACGGCCAGGCAGCGATCGCGACGTGGATCGTGTTGCCCTTCGCCGACACGCCGAGCTTTTCCGAGCCGACCCAGATGATCGGGCGCAGATAGCCCGACTCGAGCTTGTTCTCGCGCACGACTTCGAGCTGCGCGGCTTCGAGCGTCTCGCGATCGAACGGCACGTCCATCTGGAAGATCTTCGCCGAATTCAGCAGACGTTTCGTGTGCTCGGGCAGGCGGAAGATCGAGGTGCTGCCGTCGGCCGCCTTGTACGCGCGCACGCCCTCGAAGACGCCCATGCCGTAGTGCAGCGTGTGGGTCAGGACGTGGATCTTGGCGTCGCGCCAGTCGATCAGCTTGCCGTCCATCCAGATCTTGCCGTCGCGGTCGGCCATTGACATAGATTTCTCCTGGGATGCGGTTGTATGCAGCGTTGAGCCGGAAAGACGCTTATTTTAGCGTCATTTGGTGGCGACCCGGTCGGTCGGCGCGGGGCCGGCGCTATAATCGTCCGGTACCGATTCCAATAACGATGGGACGTACCGGCAGGAGGCGCCGGCGCCCCGACGAACCGCCCGCTGCGGCCCGCATTCCCATGCTCGCTCGATTGTCCGCCACCGACCGCTTCGCGCTGATCCAGGGCGCGCGTGACTATTCCCCGACATTGATGGCGATCCTCTCCTGGGGGCTCGTCACCGGCATCGCGATGAGCAAGTCGGTCATGACGCTCGGGCAGGCGAGCGCGATGTCGATCTTCGTCTACGCGGGCTCGTCGCAGCTCGCGGTGCTGCCGCTCCTCGCGGCGAAGCTGCCGATCTGGACCGTGCTGCTCACGGCCGCGATGGTCAACATGCGCTTCGTGATCTTCAGCGCAGGGCTTGCGCCCCATTTTTCCTACCTGCCGCTGTGGCGGCGTCTCGCGATCGGCTATTTCAACGGCGACGTGATCTACCTGCTGTTCCAGAAACAGGGCTTTGCCTACGGTCACGTGCCGGGCAAGGAAGCGTATTTCTGGGGGATGGCGCTCGCGAGCTGGGTGTCGTGGCAGGTATCGTCGCTCGCCGGCATCCTGCTCGCGAGCTTCTTCCCCGCGAGCTGGGGGCTGGAGCTGGCCGGCACGCTCGCGCTGATCCCGATCATGGTGTCGGCGGTCGCGAACCGCTCGACGCTCGCGGCCGTCGCGGTCGCCGGCATCGTGTCGCTGATCGCCTTCGACCTGCCGTACCGGCTCGCGCTGCCGCTCGCGGTGCTCGCCGCGCTCGCGGCCGGCTGCACGGCCGACTTCTTCGTCGAGCGGGCCGACTGGCGGCGCATCCGCACCGAAACCGTGCACGAAAAGGAGATCGAATGAGCGCGACGGAGATCTGGATCGTCATCATCGGGATGACGGTCGTCACGGCCGTCACGCGCGCGCTGTTCCTGATCGGCGGCGAGCGCACCGTGCTGCCCGAACGCGCGCAGCGCGCGCTGCGCTACGCGCCGGCCGCCGCGCTGGTCGCCGTCGTGCTGCCCGACGTGCTCGAAACGCCGGCCGGGTTGTCGTTCGCGCTGTCCAACCATCCGTTCTACGCGGCGCTCGCCGGTCTCGGCTGGTTCCTGTGGCGGCGCAGCATGCTCGGCACGATCGTCGTCGGGATGCTCGTATTCACCGCACTGCGCCTGATCTTCTGATGGGCTGCTGCTCCCGCCAGCCGGGCGCGGCGCCCGCGCACCTGCATTGCTGCGTTGCGGCAATGTGTCCGTTGCCGCACGCGATCCCAAATAGGCGGAATTCGCCGCCCGCGGGTCAGTCTGCCGGGTGGATCGGCTAGAATGCCCGTTCGAGATTTTTTACCCGTGCGCGTCATGCGAACCGCCAGCCACGGCCGCATCCGGCGCCCTTTCGCGGCAGCCCGCGCACGTCCCGCGTGAACCCCCTTTCCCCATCCACTACTTCAATTTGTCCAACATGAGCCAAGTCAAGCGTCTTACCGACCTGATCGCCGCCGGCCAGCTCGCCGGCAAGCGGGTGTTCATCCGCGCCGACCTGAACGTCCCGCAGGACGACCAGGGCAACATCACCGAAGACACGCGCGTGCGCGCGTCCGTGCCGGCCATCCAGGCCGCGCTCGACGCCGGCGCGGCCGTGATGGTCACGTCGCACCTCGGTCGCCCGACCGAAGGCGAATTCAAGCCGGAAGACTCGCTCGCGCCGGTCGCGAAGCGTCTCGCCGAGCTGCTCGGCCGTGACGTGCCGCTGGTGTCGAACTGGGTCGAGAACGGCGTGAACGTCGCACCGGGCCAGGTCGTGTTGCTCGAGAACTGCCGTGTCAACAAGGGCGAGAAGAAGAATTCGGACGAGCTCGCCCAGAAGATGGCGAAGCTCTGCGACGTGTACGTGAACGATGCGTTCGGCACCGCACACCGCGCGGAAGCGACCACCCACGGGATCGCGAAGTACGCGCCGGTCGCGTGCGCGGGCCCGCTGCTGGCCGCCGAACTCGACGCGCTCGGCAAGGCGCTCGGCAACCCGGCGCGCCCGCTGGTGGCGATCGTCGCCGGCTCGAAGGTGTCGACCAAGCTGACCATCCTGAAGTCGCTGGCCGGCAAGGTCGACCAGCTGATCGTCGGCGGCGGCATCGCCAACACGTTCATGCTCGCGGCCGGCCTGTCGATCGGCAAGTCGCTCGCGGAAGCCGACCTCGTCAACGAGGCGAAGGCGATCATCGACGAAGCGCGCGAGCGCGGCGCGTCGGTGCCGATCCCGACCGACGTGGTCACCGCGAAGGAATTCTCGCCGACGGCCGTGGCCACGGTGAAGCAGGTCGCCGACATCGAAGCGGACGACATGATCCTCGACATCGGCCCCGATACGGCCAAGGCGCTCGCGAGCCAGCTCGAAAAGGCCGGCACGATCGTGTGGAACGGCCCGGTCGGCGTGTTCGAGTTCGACCAGTTCGGCAACGGCACCAAGACGCTCGCCGACGCGATCTCCAAATCGTCCGCGTTCTCGATCGCGGGCGGCGGCGATACGCTCGCGGCCATCGCGAAGTACGGCATCCACGACCAGGTCAGCTACATCTCGACGGGCGGCGGCGCCTTCCTCGAGTTCCTCGAGGGGAAGAAGCTGCCGGCGGTGGAAGTGCTCGAAACGCGGGCGGCCTGAGCGTGGCGGCGCGCGCAGGGGTGACGAAGGCCGTGCGCTCCGCGAAAGCGGAGCAGCCGGCCGGCGCGGGCAAGCGCAAACGCGCGCCCGCGCGGGCGAACTCCGCCCCGCGCGCACCGGCGGCTGCCGGCGACGCGGCCGACCAGCACCACGAGATTCAGAACAAAGCGATGCCGGGCGCAAGCACCGGCACGCCCCCCGGAGCGGCCGCCGCTGGGCCTGCCGCTTCCGGCTCTCGCAGCGTTTCACCCAGCGCATCCACCTTGATCCAGATGAGGAGTTTCATGCAGCGCGCCACCAAGATAGTCGCCACGATCGGCCCGGCTTCCAGTTCGCCGGAGATTCTGCTGCAGATGATGCAGGCGGGCCTCGACGTCGTGCGGCTCAATTTTTCGCACGGCACGGCCGACGATCACCGCCAGCGCGCCGAGATGGTGCGCGAGGCCGCCCGCAAGGTTGGCCGCGAGATCGCGATCATGGCCGACCTCCAGGGCCCGAAGATCCGCGTCGGCAAGTTCGAGAACGGCAAGACCACGCTCGTGCCGGGGCAGCCGTTCATCCTTGACGCCGCCTGCGAGCTCGGCAACGACGAACGCGTCGGCCTCGACTACAAGGAACTGCCGCGCGACCTGCGCCCGGGCGACCTGCTGCTGCTGAACGACGGCCTGATCGTGCTGACCGTCGAGCGCGTGCTCGGCGACGAGATCCACACGATCGTCAAGGTGGGCGGCGAGCTGTCGAACAACAAGGGGATCAACCGCCAGGGCGGCGGCCTGTCGGCGCCGGCGCTGACCGCGAAGGACATGGAAGACATCCGCACCGCGATGTCGCTCGGCGCGGACCTCGTCGCGGTGTCGTTCCCGAAGAACGCGACCGACATGGAAATGGCGCGTCAGCTCGCGAACATCGCGGGCGCGCCGTACGGCATCAAGCCGAAGATGATCGCGAAGATCGAGCGCGCGGAAGCGATCCCGGCGCTGCAGAGCATCCTCGACGCGTCCGACGGCATCATGGTCGCGCGCGGCGACCTCGCGGTGGAAGTGGGCAACGCGGCCGTGCCGGCGCTGCAGAAGCGGATGATCCGGATGGCGCGCGAGTCGAACAAGCTCGTGATCACCGCGACGCAGATGATGGAGTCGATGATCCACGCCCCCGTGCCGACCCGCGCGGAAGTGTCGGACGTCGCGAACGCGGTGCTCGACGGCACCGACGCGGTGATGCTGTCGGCCGAGACGGCCGCCGGCAAGTACCCGGTCGTCACGATCGAGACGATGGCGGCCGTGTGCGTGGAAGCGGAAAAGTCGGAACACGTCGAGCTCGACAAGGATTTCCTCGACCGCACGTTCACGCGGATCGACCAGTCGATCGCGATGGGCGCGCTGTTCACCGCGTACCATCTCGGCGCGAAGGCGATCATCGCGCTGACCGAATCGGGCGCGACCGCGCTGTGGATGTCGCGTCACTACACGCACGTGCCGATCTTCGCGCTGACGCCGCGCGTCGGCAGCGAGCGCACGATGGCGCTGTACCGCAACGTGACGCCGCTGCACGTGGACTTCAACAGCGACCGCGATTCGGCGCTGCAGGCCGCGCTCGAGATCGTCGTCAAGCAGGGCTACGTGCAGCACGGCGACATGGTCGTGCTGACGGTCGGCGAGCCGATGGGGCAGGCGGGCGGCACCAACACGCTGAAAATCGTGCGGGTCGGCGAGCACTATTGAGCGCCGACTGAGCATCGGGCCGGCCTGGGCGCCGGCAGCCCGGATCGGCTGAAAAACTGATCCGGCACCGTTTTTCACGCGAAAGCCGCGTGGGGTCCGAAGCCCCGCGCGGCTTTTTTTCTCTTTTTTGCCCGCATTGTGCCGTGCGAACGTAACAAATTGCGAGTCGGCGCCACCGGGCGGTCGGAATCGGAGGCGCTTCGCGATAAAATGCGGCTATTCGACGCTCAGCCGCGCCGCGCCACCCCGGTTTGAACGGGAGCGAGCGCCGCGTCGGCGTCAGGGCGCACCGGTTTTCATTCCAAGGAGTTCCACAATGCCTCTCGTATCAATGCGTCAATTGCTGGACCACGCGGCAGAGCACGGTTACGGCCTGCCGGCCTTCAACGTGAACAACCTGGAGCAGGTCCAGGCGATCATGGCGGCGGCGGACCAGGTCGGCGCGCCCGTGATCATGCAGGCATCGGCTGGCGCACGTAAGTACGCGGGCGAGCCGTTCCTGCGCCACCTGATCGAAGCAGCAGTCGAGTCGTACCCGCACATCCCGGTCGTGATGCACCAGGATCACGGCCAGTCGCCGGCAGTCTGCATGGGCGCGATCCGCAGCGGCTTCACCAGCGTGATGATGGACGGTTCGCTCGAAGCCGACGGCAAGACGGTCGCGTCGTACGAGTACAACGTCGACGTGTCGCGCAAGGTCGTCGAGATGGCGCACTCGATCGGCGTGACGGTCGAAGCCGAACTCGGTGTGCTCGGTTCGCTCGAGACGATGAAGGGCGACAAGGAAGACGGCCACGGCGCGGAAGGCACGATGACTCGCGAGCAGCTGCTGACCGATCCGGAGCAGGCCGCCGACTTCGTGAAGCTCACGCAGTGCGATGCGCTCGCGATCGCGATCGGCACGTCGCACGGCGCGTACAAGTTCTCGAAGAAGCCGACGGGCGACATCCTGTCGATCGAGCGCATCAAGGAAATCCACGCGCGCATTCCGAACACCCACCTCGTGATGCACGGTTCGTCGTCGGTGCCGCAGGAACTGCTGGCCGAGATCCGCGAATTCGGCGGCGACATGAAGGAAACCTACGGCGTGCCGGTCGAGGAAATCCAGGAAGGCATCAAGCACGGCGTGCGCAAGATCAACATCGACACCGACCTGCGTCTCGCGATCACCGGTGCGATCCGCCGCTACCTGTTCGAGAACCCGGGCAAGTTCGATCCGCGCGACTACCTGAAGCCCGCGCGCGAAGCGGCGAAGCAGGTTTGCGTCGACCGTTACCTCGCGTTCGGCTGCGAAGGCCAGGCCGGCAAGATCAAGCCGGTGTCGCTCGACAAGATCGCCGAACAGTACAAGTCCGGCGCGCTCGCGCAGGTCGTGCGCTGAGACTGTAGTACGATTGCCCCGCCGCAAGGCCGGGGCTGGCTGCCCGGTTGCCGGATCTGATCCGGCCCCGGCAGCCGTTCCGTCCGGCCGAACGAGGGCCGGCCGGCAACCGCCCGGGCACTGTCGCCCGGCCGGTTCGCCGACGTATTGCAAGACCGCCGTTCCCGCCTGCCGCGGGGAACGGCGTTTCCCTTTTTGTTTGGCTCCTTATCTGCGAAAAGACGATGTCTACCCTTTACGAATCCACGCTCCGCTCGCTGCCGCTCCTCGGTCGCGGCAAGGTCCGCGATAACTACGCGGTCGGCAACGACAAGCTCCTGATCGTCACGACCGACCGTCTGTCGGCATTCGACGTGGTGATGGGCGAGCCGATTCCGAACAAGGGCCGCGTGCTGAACCAGATGGCCAATTTCTGGTTCGACAAGCTCGCGCACATCGTGCCGAACCACCTGACGGGCGACGCGCCGGAAGCGGTCGTCGCGGCCGACGAGGTCGAGCAGGTGAAGGGCCGCGGCGTGGTCGTCAAGCGCCTCGAGCCGATCATGATCGAAGCGGTCGTGCGCGGCTACCTGGCCGGCAGCGGCTGGAAGGAATACCAGGCATCGGGCGCCGTGTGCGGCGTGCAGCTGCCAGAAGGCCTGCAAAACGCGCAGAAGCTGCCCGAGCCGATCTTCACGCCGGCCGCGAAGGCCGAGATGGGCGAGCACGACGAGAACATCACGTTCGAGGAAACCGAGCGCCGCATCGGCACCGAGCTGGCTGCAACGATCCGCGACATCTCGATCAAGCTGTACAAGGAAGCGGCCGACTACGCGGCGACGCGCGGCATCATCATCGCCGACACGAAGTTCGAATTCGGTCTCGACAACCACGGCAAGCTGTACCTGATGGACGAAGCGCTGACGGCCGATTCGTCGCGCTTCTGGCCGGCCGACCAGTATGAAGTCGGCACGAACCCGCCGTCGTTCGACAAGCAGTTCGTGCGCGACTGGCTCGAGGCGCAGCCGTGGGGCAAGACGGCGCCGGCGCCGGCGCTGCCGGCCGACGTCGTCGAGAAGACGGCCGCGAAGTACCAGGAAGCGCTCGAACGCATCACGGGCCAGTCGCTCGCCTGAGCGAGCTTTGCATGGGACCGGAGTAAGTGCTAAAGCACTAACTCCGGTCGACAGGAACAGACGAAATGAGTGAAGTTCAGACTGCCCACACGCACAGCGCGCCGCTCATCGGTGTGCTGATGGGCTCGAGTTCCGACTGGGACGTGATGAAGCACGCGGTCGCGATCCTGCAGGAATTCGGCGTACCGTACGAAGCGAAGGTCGTGTCCGCGCACCGGATGCCCGACGAGATGTTCGACTATGCGGAGAAGGCGCGCGAGCGCGGGCTGCGCGCGATCATCGCGGGCGCCGGCGGCGCCGCACACCTGCCTGGCATGCTGGCCGCGAAAACCACGGTGCCGGTGCTCGGCGTGCCGGTCGCGAGCAAGTACCTGAAGGGTGTCGATTCGCTGCACTCGATCGTGCAGATGCCGAAGGGCGTGCCCGTCGCGACGTTCGCGATCGGCGAGGCCGGCGCCGCGAATGCCGCGCTGTTCGCGGTGTCGATCCTGTCCGGCAACTCGGTCGACTATGCGAACCGGCTCGCCGCGTTCCGCGTGCGCCAGAACGAAGCCGCGCACGCGATGGTGCTCCCGCCGCTGGAATGACGGCGCACCGGCGGCCGCACTGCCAATCCGGCGGCTGCCTGACCTCCCCACTGCGGCGGGCAGCGCCCGCCGCGACCGACCACTGACATGACCGCAACTCCTGATTCCGTTTCCCCGATCCTGCCCGGCGCGTGGCTGGGCATGGTCGGCGGTGGCCAGCTCGGCCGCATGTTCTGCTTTGCCGCCCAGTCGATGGGCTATCGCGTCGCCGTGCTCGATCCCGATCCGACGAGCCCCGCCGGCGCGGTCGCCGACCGCCACCTGCGCGCGGCATACGACGACGAAGCCGCGCTCGCCGAACTGGCCGAGCTGTGCGACGCGGTGTCGACGGAGTTCGAGAACGTGCCGGCCGCGAGCCTCGATTTCCTCGCGCGCACGACGTTCGTCGCGCCGGCCGGCCGCTGCGTCGCGGTTGCGCAGGACCGGATCGCGGAGAAGCGCTTCATCGAGGCGTCGGGCGTGCCCGTCGCGCCGCACGTCGTGATCGAATCGTCGGCGGCGCTCGCCGCACTCGACGATGCCGCGCTCGACGCGGTGCTGCCGGGCATCCTGAAGACGGCGCGGCTCGGCTACGACGGCAAGGGCCAGGTGCGTGTGAGCACCGCGCAGGAAGCGCGCGACGCGCATGCGGCGCTGAACGGTGTGCCGTGTGTGCTCGAGAAGCGCCTGCCGCTGAAATACGAAGTGTCGGCGCTGATCGCGCGCGGCGCGGACGGCCGCTCGGCCGCATTCCCGCTCGCGCAGAACGCGCACCACAACGGCATCCTCGCGCTGACGGTCGTACCGGCGCCGGCCGCCGATGCCGCGCGCGTCGCGGAGGCGCAGCAGGCAGCCGTGCGGATCGCCGATACGCTCGGCTACGTCGGCGTGCTGTGCGTCGAATTCTTCGTGCTGGAAGACGGCTCGTTCGTCGCGAACGAAATGGCGCCGCGCCCGCACAACTCCGGCCACTACACGGTCGATGCGTGCGCAACGAGCCAGTTCGAACAGCAGGTGCGCGCGATGACGCGCATGCCGCTCGGCAACCCGCGCCAGCATTCGCCGGCCGCGATGCTGAACATCCTCGGCGACGTGTGGTTCCCGAACGGTGCCGTGGCTGAAGCCGTCACGCCGCCGTGGGACACGGTCGCCGCGATGCCGACTGCACACCTGCACCTGTACGGCAAGGAAGACGCGCGGGTCGGCCGCAAGATGGGCCACGTGAACTTCACGGCCGAGACGCGCGACGAAGCCGTTGCCGCCGCCACCGCGTGCGCGCAGCTGCTGCGCGTGCCGCTCGACTGAGGCGTCAGCCGATGTCCATCGATCTCCCGAAATCCGTGACGCACGCCCAGATCGACGCGGCCGCCGCGTTGCTCGACGCGGGGCAACTCGTCGCGTTCCCGACCGAGACCGTCTACGGGCTCGGCGGCGACGCGGCGAATCCCGAGGCCGTCGCGCGCATCTACGCGGCGAAAGGGCGGCCCGCGAACCATCCGGTGATCGTGCATCTGCCGCCGGGCGGCGATCCCGGCTACTGGGCCGACGACCTGCCGGCCGACGCGCAGGCGCTGATCGACGCATTCTGGCCGGGCCCGCTGACGCTGATCCTGAAGCGCCATGCGCGCATTCCGGACGCCGTGAGCGGCGGGCAGGATTCAGTCGGGCTGCGCTGCCCGTCGCATCCGGTCGCGCAAGCGCTGCTGGCCGCGTTCAGTGCGCGGCGCGGCGGCCACGGCGGTGTCGCGGCGCCGTCCGCGAACCGGTTCGGCCACGTGAGCCCGACGACCGCGCAGCACGTGCGCGAGGAATTCGGCGACACCGTGCACGTGCTCGACGGCGGCGCGTCCGAAGTCGGTATCGAATCGACGATCCTCGACCTGTCGCGCGGTTTCCCGGCGCTGCTGCGCCCGGGCCACGTGACGCCGCAACAGATCGCCGGCGTGCTCGGCCGCGCGCCGCAGCTGCCGGACGGTAGCGACGCAACGGCGCCGCGCGCGTCGGGCACGCTGAAAGCGCATTACGCGCCGCGCACGCCGCTCGCGCTGCTGCCGTTCGACGCGCTCGAGCCGCTGCTCGCGGCTGCGCAAACGGACGGCGAACGTGTCGCGCTCGTCGCACGCGCATCGCGCGCGGGGCGCTGGGCGCAAGCCGACGGCGTGCATTTCGTCGCGGCACCGGAAGATCCGCAGGCCTACGCTCGCGACCTGTACGGGATGCTGCGTGCGCTCGATCGCGCGCAAGTCGCGCGCATCCTCGTCGAGAAGCTGCCCGAGACCGTCGAATGGATCGCGGTCAACGATCGCCTGGGCCGCGCGGCGGCCGCGTTCGAAGCACGCGACTGACAACCATCGCGCTTCACACATGAAAAAACGCCCGACCGGCGAACCGGTCGGGCGTTTTTGTTTGGGCGCGTGGCCGGCTGCTTACTTGCCGACGCCCGACTTCGCGATCTGCTGTTCGGCGAACTGCGCGAACAGCAAGTGCAGGCGCGTCGTCGGGTGGACCGTGTCGGCGAACATGTAGGTCTGGTCCGCGTTCGCGACCGTGTAGGTCTGCGGCGAGCAGAACAGCGACGAGCCGAAGGCGGTCGCGTTCGCGACGCCGTATTGCGTGGCGGCCTGGACCATCGCCTTCAGGTTACAGGCGGTGTCGGTGTTCGATACGCTGAAGCCGTTCGCCTGGTAGTTGGCCGCGATGCCGTCCTGCCACGTGAACGTGTCGAGCAGCGCGACCTTCGTCGTGTCGACCTTCAGCGCGGCCAGCGTGCCGGCGAGCGTCTGGTTGAACAGCCCCGACAGTTGCGTGAACGCGGCCTGCGTGCCGCCCTGCAGCGCGAGCGGTGTGCCGCCGATGTCCGGCACGTTCGACACGTACACGTGCGTCGCGCCGGCCGCGACGATCTGCTGGACGATGCCGCCGAGCTGCTGCGCGGCCAGGCCGATCGCCTGCGCGGCCGCGAGCTGCGCGGCCGGCGTGTTGCCTTGCGCCTGCGCGACCTGCGCCTGATAGAAGATGTCGTTCGCGCCGCCGTTGACCAGCACGATCTGGCCGGCGTTGAAGCTGCCGTGCTGCGACAGGTACTGCTTGACCTGGTCGGCGATCGGCGTCGTGGTTGCCTGCGCGTAGTCGGCGTTCGGCACGCTCGCATCCGCGTGGCCGATGCCCGGCTGCAGCGTCACGCGCGAGCCGCCCTGTGCGTAGCCGAGGCCGCCGGTGGCTTGCAGCGGAATGCCGAAGCCGCCCTGGTTCGCGGGCTGCAGCGTATCGCCGTAATACTGCGCGACGTTCTGCGTCCACACCTGGCCCGGGTTGGTCGTGAAGCGTCCGCCGCCGAAGCCGAGCTTGATCTGCGAGTAGGTGCCCGCGTCGGACAGGCTGTCGCCGAACGACACGATCTGCATCTTCACGCCCGACGGCGGCGTGTTCGACGCGCTGCTGCTGTTGTTGTCGTCACCGCCGCCGCACGCGGCGAGCAGCGCGAGCGCGGCGCCGGCGATCGCGACTTGCGTGGTGCGCAGCATGCGTAGGCGGGTGCGGGAAGGTGCGTGTTGTTGTGTCTGCATCGTTCGATCTCCTCGTAGATATGGCCTGATGTATTTCTCATCTGCCGCGTGCCTGCTCGGTTCCGGGCTGCGCGGCGGCCGTTGGCTAAAACGGTTTATTGGTCACGCGCAGCCGCCAGCGGCACGGTGCGCGGATCCTGGTTCGCGGCCTCGGCAATCTGCGCATGATAAGCGCTCGCCCATTCGGGCGGGCCGAAAATCGCGCGCAGCTTGTTGCGCCATCCGTCGACGCGCAACGCGTCGGACACCATCGACACCCACTCGTGGAACGTCGCGACGAGCGGGTTGTTCGAGCCGAGCCGCTCGACGATCCCGTACTGCGGCGGATCGTCGGGCGTTTCGTCCACATAGCTGCCGAACAGGCGATCCCAGATCACAAGGACGCCTGCGTAATTGCGGTCGATGTAGCGCGCGTTGCGTGCATGGTGTGCGCGGTGGATCGACGGCGTGTTCAGCACGTATTCGAGCCAGCCTAGCTTGCCGATCGCCTGCGTGTGCACGAAGAACTGGAACGCGAGGTTGATCAGCACGATGCCGACGACCTGTTGCGGCGGAAAGCCGGCGAACGCGAGCGGCAGCCAGAACACCCACATGCCCGCGACGGGGTACATCAGGCTCTGGCGGAACGCGGTCGAGAAATTCATTCGCTCGGACGAGTGGTGCACGACATGCGCGGCCCACAGCCAGCGCACACGATGGCTCGCGCGATGGAACACGTAGTAGAGGAAGTCCTGCGCGACGAACAGCACCGCGAACGACAGCCAGCTGTCGTGCCACGTGAACAGGCGGTAGTGCTGGTAGCAGTACGCGTAGACGGGGATCACGAACAGCCACGCGATCTTGTCGGCGCCCTGGTGCATCAGGGCGAGCGCCGCGTTGCACAGCGTGTCGCGCCACGCGTAGACATGGTCCTGCGCACGTGTGCGGGCGAGGTGCCAGGCCTCCCACGCAATGCAGAGCAGGAAGACGGGCGCCAGCGCGAGCAGAAGCAATTCGACGTCGAATCGCATGGGCGTGTCTCCTTCTTTCCCCTGCAAGCCTTGAGGCCGGGCGTGTGGCCCGTTGTTGATATCGGTCAGGCCAACAGCCTACGCAATCGCCACACGATAGGCGAGGGGGCAGCGTAGAGGGTTCCCTCTGAGGACAGGGTTTCTACGGAAGCCGCACGGCGCGGGGCCGGGCGGTGCGGCCCTGTTTTCCAGGCGCGGTTGGCGCGCGGCGCGTTGCGCGCCGGCGGCGGGGGCGTTTCAAACCGGGCGGCGGGAAATTCAGTGTGCGGAGCCGCGGAAAACGGCACGGGCCGCCCGTGGGGGCGACCCGATGCGTGGTGCGTGGTGCGCGGCGCGTCAGTGCGCGCCCGCGTAGATCCACTCGAGCAGCGTGTCGTGCGCGGCGCGCGCGGCTTCAGCGTGATCGTTGTTGATGAAGCTGACGACGATGTAGCTCTGGCCGTCGGCGCCGCCGACATAGCCCGCGATCGCGCGCACGTCGCGCAGCGTGCCGGTCTTGATGTGCGCGTTGCCGAGCACGCCGGCGTTGGTGAGGCGGTTCTTCATCGTGCCGTCGATGCCGGCGATCGGCAGCGAATCGATGAAGGTCTGCGCGACGGGGCTCGCATTCGCGGCCTGCAGCAGCGCGGCGAGCGACAGCGCGCTCACGTGCTCTTCGCGCGACAGGCCCGAGCCGTTCTCGAGCACGAGGTCGGGCATCGCGATGCCGCTCTTCTGCAGGAACGCCTGGATCACGCGGCTCGACTGTTCGGGCGTCGCGGGCGGCTTGCCGCTGACCGCACCGATCGTCAGGAACAGGTTGCGCGCCATCACGTTGTTGCTGAACTTGTTGATGTCGTAGACGATGCTGCCGAGCACCGGGCTGTGATGCACGGCGAGCGGACGCGCGGTGGTCGGCACCTTGCCTTCGCTCACGGGCCCCGCGATCGTGCCGCCGTCCTGCTGCCACAGCGCGAGGAAGCCGCGCGCGAAGAAGGTCGTGTGATCGAGGATCGCGAGGTTGGTCGTGTGCGCGCCGCAGCGCAGCGGATAGTCGCCGGCGAACGAGGCCGTCATGATCCCGCTGCCGGCCGACAGCGTCGGGCGCGCGGCCGCGGCCGCCGCGCTGCACGAGCCCGAGCCTTCGACGAGCTGGTTGTCGATCGACAGGTTCGCGAGCGGCGGCAACACGTCGACGGCCACCTTGCCGTCGTCGCCCGGCGTGACCGTGAACGATACGGCCTTGAACGCGTACAGCAGCGGATCGGGGCCGACGTTGTACGGCGCGCTGGCGTCGTCGTCGAACGACGGCAGGTCGCGCGTCGACGTCGCGAAGTAGCTCTTGTCGAGCACGAGGCCGCCGGCCACGCGCTTGACGCCGGCCTTGCGGAGCTTGTCGACGAGGTCGATCAGTTCCTCGGGCACGAGCTTCGGGTCGCCGGTGCCCTTGATGTACAGGTTGCCCTGCAGCGTGCCGTCGGGGTCGACCGTGCCGTCCGTATACGCGGTCGTGCGCCAGCGGTAGTCGGGGCCGAGGATCGACAGGCCCGAGAAGGTCGTGACGAGCTTCATCGTCGATGCCGGCATCATCGGCCGGCTCGCATTCCACGCGATCAGCGGCTCGGGATCGCCGACGCGCTCGACGACGACGCTCATCGCCGAGGCCGGTACTTTCGCGCGCTGCAGCGCGACGAGCACGGACGCCGGCAGGCCGGCCGCCCGCGCGGCGGGCGACACGACGGTGGTCTTGCGCGCTTCCTTGTGGGATTTCTTGCGGGCCTGCGCGGACGGTGCGAACGCGAGGGCCGTGCAGGTGGCGACGACGGCGGCTGCGCGCAGGCACAAGCGGGCGCGGGGGGCGAACCGGACGGAAAGATCGGAAATCGGCATGGGCGAATACGGGAGAAGCAGGGGCTCGGGCAGGGCGCGCGGCGGCGCCAAAGCGCACATTGTAGAGACAAGTCCGCGCAGACCCCTTGCAATCCGCCTTACTGTTGCATTGCAGGGTGCCGCGCGCGCGATTCGCGGCGCTACAATGGTCGGCGTGTTTGACTCGCCCCATGGATGCCTGTCCCGATGCGGATACTGCTTGTCGAAGATGATCGAATGATTGCCGAAGGCGTGCGCAAGGCGCTGCGCTCGGACGGCTTCGCGGTCGACTGGGTGCAGGACGGCGACGCGGCGCTCACGGCGCTCGGCGGCGAGACGTACGACCTGCTGCTGCTCGACCTCGGCCTGCCGAAGCGTGACGGCGTCGACGTGCTGCGCACGCTGCGTGCGCGCGGGCTGTCGCTGCCCGTGCTGATCGTCACCGCGCGCGACGCCATTGCCGATCGCGTGAAGGGGCTCGACGCGGGTGCCGACGACTACCTCGTCAAGCCGTTCGACCTCGATGAACTCGGCGCACGGATGCGCGCGCTGATCCGCCGCCAGGCCGGGCGCAGCGAGTCGCTGATCCGCCACGGCGCGCTGACGCTCGACCCCGCTTCGCACCAGGTGACACTCGACGGCGTGCCCGTCGCGCTGTCCGCGCGCGAGTTCGCGCTGCTCGAGGCGCTGCTCGCGCGGCCGGGCGCGGTGCTGTCGAAGAGCCAGCTCGAGGAGAAGATGTACGGCTGGGGCGAAGAGATCGGCAGCAACACGGTCGAGGTCTACATCCATGCGCTGCGCAAGAAGCTCGGCTCGGATCTGATCCGCAACGTACGCGGGCTCGGCTACATGGTCGTCAAGGAAAGCTGACGCGTGAGGTCGATTCGTCATCAATTGCTGATCTGGCTGCTCGCTATCGTCGTCGCGGGCGTGGGCCTCGCGGGCTGGCTCATCTACCGGCAGGCGCTCGCGGAAGCGAACGAACTGTTCGATTACCAGTTGCAGGAAATCGCCGCGGCGCTGCCGTCGGAGCCGTTCTCGCAGGTGTTCGGCTCGCGCACCAACGGCGACGAAGGCATCGTGATCCAGATCTGGAACCGCAACGGCGTGCTGATGTACTTCTCGCATCCGCGTGCGCCGATCGCGCCGCGCGCGGAACTCGGCTTCTCGACCGAGCGCACCGATCGCGGCGAATGGCGCGTGTACGGCGCGATCGTCGGCGACAACGTCGTGCAGCTCGCGCAACCGCTGTCGGTGCGTAACCGGCTCGCGGCGAACGTCGCGCTGCGCACGCTGTGGCCGCTGATCGTGCTGCTGCCGTTCCTTGGCGCTGCCGTCTGGGTGATCGTCGGTCGCGGCCTCGCGCCGCTCGGCCGCGTGACGCGCGCGGTCGAGGCGCGCCGGCCGGAAGCGCTCGATCCGCTGCCCGACGCGCGCCTGCCGCTCGAGGTGCAGCCGCTCGTGCGCGCGCTGAACGGGTTGCTCGCGCGGCTGTCGGCCGCGCTCGATACGCAGAAGGCGTTCGTCGCCGACGCCGCGCACGAACTGCGCACGCCGCTCGCGGCCGTGCAGATCCAGGCGCAGCTCGTCGCTCGCGCGAAGGACGACGCGTCGCGCCGCGAGGCGGTCGCGGATCTCCAGGACGGCGTGTCGCGCGCGACGCGCCTCACGGAGCAGTTGCTCGCGCTCGCGCGAGCCGAACCGGATGGCGCGACGATGCGCGAACCGGTCGACCTGCAAGCGCTGCTCGCCGAATGCGTGGCCGCGCATGCGCCGCTCGCGCAGCGGCGCGACATCGATCTCGGCTTCGAGGAGACGCGCGCGGCGAGCGTCGTCGCGGACGTCGGCGCGCTGCGCGTGATGTTCGGCAACCTGCTCGACAACGCGGTGAAGTACACGCCGGACGGCGGCCGCATCGACGTGTCGCTGACTCGCGACGCGGCCGGTCGCGCGTGCGTCCAGATCGGCGACAGCGGGCCCGGCATCCCGGCCGACGAGCGCGAGCGCGTGTTCGACCGTTTCTACCGCGACAGCTCCGCTCGGGCGCGTACCGACGTGGCGGGCAGCGGGCTCGGGCTGGCGATCGTCAAGCGCGTGGCGGCGCAGCAGGGCGCGACGGTGTCGCTCGGCGACGCGGCCGCGGGCGGCCTGCTCGTCAGCGTCGTGTTCCGCGACGCCGAGATGCCGGCCGAGGCGCCGCAATCGTCCGAATCAGTGTGAAGCGCCGGCAGCCGCTTAAGCCCCGCTTAAGGCTGATTAAGCCTCCTTTAAGTCAGGGTCGTTACGCTGCGTCCTAACAAAGAGGAGGTCCTACGATGAATACCCGATTCCTTGCGCGCGGCGCCGTCGCGGTCGCCGTGGCGGCCGCCCTGTCAGCCGGCTATTTCGCCGGCACCCGCCGCGCCGATCCGCAGATCATCTCGCCCGCGCAGGCTGCCGCCCTGATGCCGGCCGAAGCGGCCGCGAAGACCGGCATCCCCGATTTCTCCGGGCTCGTCGAGACCTACGGCCCGGCGGTCGTGAACATCAGCGCGAAGCACGTCGTGAAGCAGGTGTCGCGGCGCGTGCAGCAGCCGCAGCTGCCGATCGATCCGAGCGACCCGTTCTACCAGTTCTTCAAGCATTTCTACGGCCAGGTGCCGGGCATGGGCGGCGACGCGCAGCCGGACGACCAGCCGAGCGCGAGCCTCGGTTCCGGGTTCGTCATCAGCTCCGACGGGTACATCCTCACCAATGCGCACGTGATCGACGGCGCGAACGTCGTCACGGTCAAGCTGACCGACAAGCGCGAATACAAGGCGAAGGTCGTCGGCGCCGACAAGCAGTCCGACGTCGCGGTGCTGAAGATCGACGCGAGCGGCCTGCCGACCGTGAAGATCGGCGATCCGGCGCAGAGCAAGGTCGGCCAGTGGGTCGTCGCGATCGGCTCGCCGTACGGCTTCGACAACACGGTCACGTCGGGCATCATCAGCGCGAAATCGCGCGCGCTGCCGGACGAGAACTACACGCCGTTCATCCAGACCGACGTGCCGGTGAACCCCGGCAACTCGGGCGGCCCGCTGTTCAACCTGCAGGGCGAGGTGATCGGCATCAACTCGATGATCTACTCGCAGACGGGCGGCTTCCAGGGCCTGTCGTTCGCGATCCCGATCAACGAGGCGATCAAGGTCAAGGACGAGCTCGTGAAGACGGGCCACGTGAGCCGTGGCCGCCTCGGCGTTGCCGTGCAGGGGCTGAACCAGACGCTCGCGAGTTCGTTCGGGCTGCAGAAGCCGGACGGCGCGCTCGTCAGCTCGGTCGATCCGAACGGTCCGGCCGCGAAGGCCGGCCTGCAGCCGGGCGACGTGATCCTGTCGGTCAACGGTTCGCCGGTCGCCGATTCGACGTCGCTGCCCGCGCAGATCGCGAACCTGAAGCCCGGTTCGAAGGCCGACCTGCAGATCTGGCGCGACAAGGCGAAGAAGTCGCTCAGCGTGACGCTTGGTGCGATGGCCGATGCGAAGCTCGCGTCGAACGACGGCGGGCCGGTCGAGCAGGGGCGCCTGGGTGTCGCGGTGCGTCCGCTGTCGCCGCAGGAGCGCAGCGCCGACAACCTGTCGCACGGGTTGATCGTGCAGCAGGCCGGCGGGCCGGCCGCCAATGCAGGCATCCAGCCCGGCGACGTGATCCTCGCGGTCAACGGCCGCCCGGTGACGAGCCCCGAGCAGCTGCGCGACGCGGTCAAGGGTGCAGGCAACAGTCTTGCTCTTCTGATCCAGCGCGATAATGCGCAGATCTTCGTACCGGTCGACCTGAGCTGACCGGTATGGCCGACGGCCGGCCAGGCCGGCCGCGGCGGGCGCCGCCGCCGCTCGATCGCGTGACGCAGCGCCCCGTATGTGTTCCGACCCCAAGGAGAGAGCCATGCAATATCTACGCAACGTGTCCCGATTTGCCGTCGCCGCGGCGTTGGCCGCCGGCCTCGCAGCCGGTGCGACCGGCGCGTACGCGCAGTCGGACGGCTTGCCCGCCGCGCGCCAGCAAGGCGACGTCACCTTCGTGTCCGGCGGCGTCGGGCAGGACGAATCGACGGCGTTCCAGCGCAACGAGTCGAAATGGCCGCTGGCGCTGCGCTTCACCGGCAAGGGCGGCGAGTTCCTGGCCGACGTCCATGTGCGGATCGTCGACGGCAAGGGCGCCGAAGTGCTGAAAACCGACGCACGCGGGCCGTACATGCTCGTGCAGGTGCCGCCGGGGCGCTATACGGTGCATGCGATGTACCAGGGCAACGATGAATCGCGCGCCGTCACGGTCGGCGCGAAGGGCGGCGCGAAGACCGCGTTCCAGTGGAGCGCGCAGTAGCCTGCCGCGCGCGGCCCGGGCCCGGGTCGCGCAATCGGACGAAGTTTCGCCCATAATGAAAGCCACGGCACCCGTGCCGTGGCTTTTTCGTTTCCTGCGCCCGGTTTGCCTGCCGGGCCGCCCGAAGGAGAAACGATGTCCGATGCAGCCGACCCTCGACTCGAAATCGTGCCGAACCGTCATCGTGTGCGCGTGATCCATCGCGGCATCACGTACGCCGATTCGCACCGGGCATTGACCGTGCGCGAAACGGGACTGCCGGACATCCATTACCTGCCGCGCGGTGACGTCAACATGCGCCGGCTCGTGAAGTCGGAGTTCACGAGCGCGTGCCCGTTCAGGGGGCAGGCCGTGCATTTCGACTTGCAGACGGAAGACGGCGTGATCGAGAACGCCGCATGGAGTTACGAGGAACCGAAGGAGGCGGCGTCCGTGCTTGCGCACTATGTCGCCTTCGATGTCGCACGGGTCGACAGTCTCGTCGAGACGTCCTGATGCGGCGCGTGTTCACCGGGGAGGCGTCATGGAACTGAACGACACGTTACGCGTTGCGCTCGCGCCGCCTGTCGTGCGGGAGGCGTTCGAGGATCTCGCGTTGCTGCGCGCGAGCTTCGATCATTGCGAATCGTTCGTGAAGCTCGCACACGGCGAGTTCGCGCTGACGATCACGGTACCGCTCGGCCCGCTGCGCGCGCGCTACGACGTGCGCGTACATGCGGCGGCCGAGCAGGGCGACGCGCAAGGGCAGCCGCGCCGCGTGCTCAACTTCAAGGCACGCGCCGACGGCCTCGGCGCGCTGCGCGGTCAGGTCGAACTGGTGCTGATGCCGGATGACGACGCGAACGCCACGCGTATCGAATACGTGGTCTGGGCGACGGCGAGCGGGCCGCTCGCCGAACTGCCGGGGCGGCAGATCGACAACGCGCTGCGCGACTGGACCGACGATTTCTTCCGCGAGTTCTGCGCGGTCGTGCAGGCGAAGCATGGCCTTGCGCCGAATCGCGCGCGCTCGGCCGCACAGCGCCGCCAGCATGTGTTCCTGCGCCCTGCGTCGCTGATGGCCACGAAGCGTGCGCTGCCGCCGCATCTGGGCGGCGCGCTGACCGGGCGCGCGGCCAGCGCGCTCCCGCATCGCGGTTCGGGCACGGTGCCGGTCTGGGCATGGGCGGCGATGATCGTATTCGTCGCGGTGCTGCTTTATGCGGCACGCTGGATCAACGGCGGCTGAGCGGCCGGCGTTACACCGCGTCGGCGCCGGCTCCGGCGCCGCGAAATTCCCTTCGATACGCAGACGGCGACGTGCCGAGCGCGCCCGCGAAATGCTGGCGCAGCGACACGCTCGACCCGTAGCCGGCTGCCTGCGCGATCGCGTCGATCGATTGTCCGGTGGTTTCCAGCAGATGTTGCGCGCGTGTGAGCCGCTCGGCCTGCAGCCATGCGGTGACGGTCGTGCCCGTCGCCTGCCGGAAGTGGCGCGTGAACGTGCGCCGGCTCATCAGCACGCGTTCGGCGAGCGAATCCACGCTGTGCGCGGCGTCGAGGTGCGCGCGCACCCAGTCGAGCAGGCCCGCGAGCCGCGCATCGCGCGGGTGCGCGGCGACCGGTTGCGGTACGTACTGGGCCTGGCCGCCCTGACGGTGCGGCGGGATCACGAGGCGGCGCGCGATCTGGTTCGCGGCGTCCGAGCCGAAGCGCCGCCGCACGACGTGCAGGCAGCAGTCGAGCCCCGCGGCCGTGCCGGCCGACGTCATCAGGTTGCCGTCGTCGACGTACAGCACGTCGGGATCGAGCTTCACACGCGGAAAGCGTTGCGCGAAATCGTCGGCCCACGCCCAGTGCGTGGTGGCCGGGCGACCGTCGAGCAGGCCGGCCGCGGCGAGTACGTACGCGCCGAGGCACAGGCCGACGAGCTGCGCGCCGCGCGCGGCGACCGCGCGGACCGCGTCGAGCAGTTCGTCGGGCGGCGCCTCGTCCGGGTCGCGCCACGCCGGCACGATCACGATGTCCGCATCGTCGAGCGCATCGAGCCCGTATGGCGCGGTGATCGTGAAGCCGCCCGTCGTCGCGAGCGGGCCGCGCTCGGCCGAGCAGACGCGAAACTCGAACGCGGGCGACGTGGCCGCATCGCGTTCCTTGCCGAACACGACGGACGGTACCGACAGGTGGAACGGACTGATGCCGTCGTACGCGATCACGGCGACGACGGTCGGAACGGGCGGGGCGAGCAACGCGGCAGCGGCCATGACGGGCTCCGGGATGGTGATGGCCCGATTTTATCGAAGAATGGCTGTCGGGCCACTGTCCGCGTGAACGACGCGGCCCGACAATGCATCGCATCGCGCCGCTGGCCGTCCCGTTCCGGGGCGGGGCCGCGCCCCCGGACCAGGAGCCCGCCATGTCGAATTCGAACGCCGTCCCGTCTCCCGCTTCCCATCCTGCTGCCCGCCGTGCGCTGATCGTGATCGACGTCCAGAACGAATACGTGATGGGCAACCTCCCGATCGAGTATCCGCCGCTCGACGTGTCGCTCGCGAACATCGGCCGTGCGATCGACGCCGCGCATGCGGCCGGTGTGCCCGTGATCGTGGTCCAGCATCTCGCACCGGCCGGCGCGCCGATCTTCGCGCCCGGCTCCGACGGCGTCGCGCTGCACGCGGTGGTCGCGAGCCGGCCTTACGCGCACCTGATCGGGAAGACGCAGGCGAGTTCGTTTGCCGGCACCGATCTCGCCGCGTGGCTCGATACGCACGGGATCGACACGCTCGCGGTGGCCGGCTACATGACGCACAACTGCAATGCGGCGACGGTCTATCACGCGGCGCATGCAGGGCTGAAGGTCGAATACCTGGACGACGCGACGGGCGCGCTGCCGTACGAGAACGAAGCGGGCGCGGCGAGCGCCGAAGAGATTCACCGCGCGTACACGGTGGTGTTCCAGTCGAATTTCGCGGCCGTGATGTCGACCGATGCGTGGATCGCGGGCCTGGCCGGCGCACCGGTGCCGGTGCGCGATTCGGTGGCCGCGTCGAACCGGCGGGCCCGCGCGCAGCGCGCGAAGGCGGCCTGATGCGGCGGCAGGGGGCGGGGCGAGCGCCGCGTCCGCTGCGTCGTCAGTCGCCGTCCTTCAGCATCGCCGGGCTGTAGCGCAGCATGTCGAAACAGCCGTCGACGAGCTTTTCCGCATGCTGCTCGGCGTCGATCTCGTCGGGCAGCATCAGCATGTCGCGCACGAAGCCGCTGACGAGTGTGTGCAGCATCAGCGTCGCGCGCCACGTATCGAGCCGCTCGGGCAGCAGCTTGAGCCGCACGGCGCCCGCGAGATCGGCGTCGATCGCGTGGAGCGCCTCGCTCATTCCCGCGCGGTTGCGCTGCAGCAGCGGCTCCAGGTCCGCGACGTATTCGCACTTCATGAACAGGATGCTGAACACGCGGCGCAACTGCGCGTCGCGCTGCACGCCGAGCAGGCACCAGATCAGGATCTGGCGGATCTTCTCGAGCGGATTGCCGCCCGGCGCGTCGAGCGGCATCCGCTTCAGTTCGTCGATCGGCAGAAACACGCGGTCGAACATCGCGTCGAACAGCTCGCTCTTATTTGCGAAGTGCCAGTAGATCGCGCCGCGCGTCACGCCGGCGTGCTGCGCGATGTCCGCGAGCGACGTGTGCGACACGCCCTTCTCGAAGAACACGTGCTCGGCGGCGTCGAGAATGCTGTTGCGCGTCTCGAGCGCCTCCTCCTTGGTACGTCTGACCATGTGCAGGCCTGATTGGATCGATCGTAGGTGAATATAGGGTCTGCAACCCTCGCAGCCGTCATTCAGACGGGCTATGCTTGCGACTGGTAACAATTCGTAAGACTGGACAGCCGGCTGGGCACAAACCGGCTTTTTACATACATTCGTGAATGTATATACAATACCACCCTACGATCGAATGACCCAAGTGGCAATCAGTTAATATCCCACTCTGCTGATTCCCGCCAAAGTACCAGTCCGCAGTTGCGGGGCAACCTGTCGGCACGGAGGTTTCGTGCCGCTTGCTGTATCTAGCAGTCCAGTATTTCAGGTGTTCGATCTGCGCCGTGAGGCGCATCCGTGTTGCGCTCCGGTCGGGTGCGGCACTTATTCCATTGGTTATACACAGAGGTCGCTCCATGCGCGTCGAACGGGTTCCATACCGCTTAATCACTGTCGCGACGGCCGCCGTTTTCCTGGCCGCGTGCGGGAAAAAAGAATCGGCACCGCCGCCGCAAACGCCGGAAGTCGGCGTCGTCACCGTCCAACCGCAAGCCGTACCGGTCTTCACCGACCTGCCGGGCCGCACCAGTGCGTTCCTCGTCGCGCAGGTCCGCGCGCGGGTCGACGGCATCGTGCTGCGTCGTGAATTCACCGAAGGCACCGACGTCAAGGCTGGCCAGCGTCTGTACAAGATCGACCCCGCACCGTACGTCGCCGCGCTGAACAGCGCGAAGGCGACGCTCGCGAAGGCGCAGGCGAACCTCGTCACGCAGAACGCGTTGGTCGCGCGCTACAAGGTGCTGGTCGCCGCGAACGCGGTCAGCAAGCAGGACTACGACAACGCAGTGGCCACGCAAGGGCAGGCCGCCGCGGACGTCGCGGCCGGCAAGGCAGCGGTCGACACCGCGCAGATCAACCTCGGCTATACGGATGTCGTGTCGCCGATCACGGGCCGCGTCGGCATCTCGCAAGTGACGCCGGGCGCCTACGTGCAGGCGAGCCAGGCGACGCTGATGTCGACCGTGCAGCAGCTCGATCCGGTGTACGTCGACCTCACGCAGTCGAGCCTCGAAGGGCTGAAGCTGCGCCAGGACGTGCAGAGCGGCCGCCTGAAGACGAGCGGCCCGGGCGCCGCGAAGGTGTCGCTGATCCTCGAAGACGGCAAGACGTATTCGGAAGCGGGCAAGCTGCAGTTCTCGGACGTGACGGTCGACCAGACCACCGGCTCGGTGACGATCCGTGCGGTCTTCCCGAACCCGGGCCGCGTGCTGCTGCCGGGGATGTTCGTGCGCGCACGAATCGAGGAAGGCGTGAACGAGAACGCGTTCCTGGTGCCGCAGATCGGCGTCACGCATGACCAGAAGGGTCAGGCGGTCGCGATGGTGGTGAACGCCAGCAACAAGGTCGAGCCGCGTCCGCTGAAGACGTCCGGCATGCAGGGTCCGAACTGGGTCGTCGAAGGCGGTCTGCAAGCGGGCGATCACGTGATCGTCCAGGGCGTCGACAAGGTGCGTCCGGGCGCGACCGTGAAGACGGTCCCCGCCCAGCTCGCACCGGCGGCCGATGCCGCGTCGGGCGCTGCTGCCTCCGCCGCGCCGGCTGCCGCCGGTTCCGGCGCCGCTGCTGCAACCGGTGCCGCCGCATCGGGCGCCGCGCCGGCGAGTGCTGCCGCTGCCTCGAGCGCGCAATAACAGGGAGCCTGTTTCATGGCAAAGTTTTTTATCGATCGCCCGATCTTCGCGTGGGTGATCGCCATCATCCTGATGCTGGCCGGGGTTGCGGCGATCTTCACGCTGCCGATCTCGCAGTATCCGACGATCGCGCCGCCATCGATCCAGATTACCGCGAACTAC